>JBEBHC010000271.1:0-2731 GCA_040081185.1 Devosia sp.
ACAATCATGCCCAGCCTGCTTTCGCTCGCCGCTTCCCATCCCGAACGCAAACTCGAGCCTGGCGAAGCGCTCGTCACCCAGAACGACGAAGGCGGCGACCTGTTCATCCTCGAGAGCGGCAAGCTGGTCGTCGAGCGCGATGGCGTGGCGGTGGCTACGCTGGCGCAGGCCAACATCCTTGTGGGCGAAATGTCGGTCCTGCTCGGCATCCCCAACAGCGCCACCGTGCGGGCCGATGGCTACGCCCGCGTTCGGGTGATCGAGGACGCGAGGGCGATCCTGCTCAAGGATCCTGAAATGACATTTCAGCTCGCGGCGATGGTCGCAAGCCGGCTGAACGCGACGACCGCGCTGCTGGTCGACCTCTCCAACGAGAACACAGACAAAGCGGAAAAGGGTCTGCTGGGACGTATCCTTGCGGCCATTCATCTCCCATCCAACGACGCTCCGCCCGATGGCGAGCAGCCTACGCCGTGGGGATTGGTAACGCCGTCCGCCGGGCTCTAACGACAGTACTCGCAACAACGAAAAAGGCCGGGATCGCTCCCGGCCCTTCGAACTATTTGTCTCGTAGGGCTTAGCGCTTCGAGAACTGGAAGGAGCGGCGGGCCTTGGCCTTGCCGTACTTCTTGCGCTCGACCACGCGGCTGTCGCGCGTCAGGAAGCCGCCCTTCTTGAGGACGCCGCGCAGCTCGGGCTCGTAGTGCGTGAGCGCCTGGCTGATGCCGTGGCGAACCGCGCCGGCCTGACCGGAGAGGCCGCCGCCGGAGACGGTGGCAACCACGTCATACTGGTCCTTGCGCGCCGCAGCGATGATCGGCTGCTGCAGGATCATCTGGAGCACAGGGCGGGCGAAGAAAGCGTTGAACTCCTTGCCGTTGACCGTGATCTTGCCCGAGCCGGGCTTCACCCAGACACGAGCGATGGCATTCTTGCGCTTGCCAGTGGCGTAGGCGCGGCCCTGCTTGTCGAGCTTCTGCACGTAGACCGGTGCGGACGGCGCGACCGGGGCCGCGGCGCTCAGGCCTTCGAGGGAGTTGATTGTCTCGGCCATCAGTCGGCTCTCACATTCTTGGAGTTCATCTTGGCGACGTCGAGCGCCACGGGCTGCTGAGCCTCATGGGGGTGCTTGTCGCCGGCATAGACCTTGAGATTGCGAAGCTGCTGGCGGCCGAGCGGACCCGAGGGGATCATGCGGCGCACGGCGTTCTCGAGCACGCGCTCGGGGAAACGGCCGTCGAGCAGCTGACGTTGCGTCCGGTCCTTGATGCCGCCGGGGAAGCCGGTGTGCCAGTAGAATTTGCGCTGGTCGAGCTTGTTGCCCGTCAGCTTCACCTTCTCGGCGTTGATGACGATGACATTGTCGCCCATGTCCATATTGGGCGTGTAGGTCGGCAGATGCTTGCCGCGCAGATGGAGTGCCACGATGGAAGCGAGGCGGCCGACGACCAGATTAGTGGCGTCGATGATCACCCATTTCTTCGTGATGTCACTCGGCTTGGCCGTGTAGGTCGACATCGGAATTTCCTTGAAAAACGGCCCGCTCGGACGGTTCCGGGCGGGTTTGGTGGCGCGTGTATAGCGGGGATTCTCGTGGCGTCAAGCGCGGCTCGATTTGCCAGCAGAATCAACGATCTGCGCAATTGGTATCATAATACCAAGTTTAGGTATCATATTACCGCGCCGCAATTCCCCCGATATGCAGGGCGTTGCACCCCCTGCGCTTCACCCTTATCACTGTGGCCTCACAACCACCATCGAGGGCCACTCCATGGCAGACGTCAAGAAAGCCGCCGGCAAGGCGAACCAGAAGGCCGACCAGACCTTTTCCGCCGAGGAAAAGGCCGCGATGCGCGAGGCTGCCGCCGAGGCGCGCAAGAAGAAGAGCGGCAAGGTCGATGGCGAGGCGGACATCCTTGCCAAAATCAAGGAGATGGACCCCAACGACAAGAAGATCGCCGAGGCGATCCATGCGCTGGTGAAAAAGCACGCGCCGCAGCTTGAATCGCGCACATGGTACGGGATGCCCGCCTACGGTCACGCCGGCAAGCCGGCCGTGCTGTTCTTCCAGGCCGCGTCCAAGTTCAAGGCACGCTACGCCACTCTCGGTTTCAACGATCCGGCGCAGCTCGACGACGGCAATATGTGGCCCACGGCATTTGGCGTGATGAAAATCACCCCCGCCGAAGAGACCAGGATCGCGGCCCTGATCAAGAAGGCCGCAGGCTAGGACCGCTTGGGCGTGACGTCGGCGAGCCATGCGATTGTCGCCCCGGCCAGCATGAAGGCGAGGGCCTGGTGGCCGAGCGCTAGCGGCAGCGGCACGGCAAGCAACAGTGTCGAGATGCCCAGCCCGACCTGCAACGCGATCAGCAAGCCGATGCGCGGAAGCCAGCCGTTCGTGCCAGCAAAGCCCCTGCCCGCTCGCCGCCAGATCAGAACGGCGGCGTAGAGCACGATAGCGTAGGCCAGCATTCGGTGGATGAACTGCACCGTGAGCGCATTCTCGAACAGGTTACGCCAGCCCGGCTCCATCACACCCAGCCCGGAGGGGATGAGCGCGCCATCCATCAGCGGCCAGGTATTGTAGCCCATGCCGGCATCGAGGCCCGCGACGAAGGCGCCGGCGACCACCTGCAGGAAGACGAGCACGAGCAACGTCGCAGCGGGCCAGATTGTGCCGCCGGGCACATCGCGCGCTTCGAGCCGTCGCGCCACCCAGATCAGCGCA
>JBEBHC010000272.1:0-2719 GCA_040081185.1 Devosia sp.
CGAGGCACTCGGCACAGCCGATCCCCTCGGCGCCCATCCGGCTGAGGATGTAGTTGCAGGAGCCGTTCATGATGCCATAGACCCGTGCAACGCGGGCAGAGCCCAGCCCCTCGCGCAGTGTCTTGATGACCGGGATACCGCCCGCCACGGCCGCTTCGAAGCCGAGTTGCGTGCTGTTGTCTTCGGCGAGGCGTGCCAGCGACACTCCGTGGCGCGCGAGCAGCGCCTTGTTGGCCGTAACAACAGGCCGGCCGATTTCGAGCGCCGCGCGCACGGCCGCCAAAGCGGGACCATCGGAGCCACCGATCAGCTCGACGAAGAGGTCGATGCCCTCGGACCGGGCGAGCGCCACAGGATCGTCGAACCAGGTGACCGAACCCAGATCGATGCCACGCTCCTTATTGCGAGAGCGCGCGCCGACGGCCGTCACGACGATCTTGCGCCCGATCTTGCGGGTGAGCTCCTCGCCGTCCTTTTGCAAAATGCGAACGAGGGTAGCGCCGACATTGCCGAGACCGGCAACGCCTATGCGCAGCGGCGGGGCGGCCGGTGCTTCCGCCTGCTCCTGCATGGCCCTGAGGATGCGCTGGCGGGTCTCAGACCGCGGCTCGCGGCCCTCTCTCAGATCGAACACGAACAGCGGATCGCCCGCAATCTGGCGGCCGAACCGGGTCGGCGTCCAACCGTGCGAGGCGATGAAGGCCTCAACGGCGTCGCGAAAAACCTGTGCTTCGGACATGGCGATCTCCTATCCGGGCGACGGTATGAATAGGAAATGGCCTATCCGTCAATAGGAGGTGGAGCGCGTGCCCGTGAGCTTACTTGGCGGCAGACGCCAACGGCACAACGTTGCCCTGCCCGTTCTGGTTGACCGAGAGGAACTTCTTGATGTTCCGCGCGGCCTGCCGAATGCGCTGCTCATTCTCGACGAGCGCGAGGCGGACATACTGATCGCCGTATTCGCCGAAGCCGACGCCGGGGGCTACTGCGACCCCTGTTTCCTGGATCAGCAGCTTGGCGAATTCCAGCGACCCTAGATGCGCGTATTGGTCCGGGATGGGGGACCAGACGAACATCGTGGCCTTGGGTGACGGCAGGCGCCAGCCGGCGCGCGAAAAGCTCTCGACCATGACGTCGCGGCGGTTCTGGTAGATGTCGCGGACTTCCGAGATCACAGAGTCATCACCGTTGAGAGCCGCCGCCGCGGCCACCTGGATCGGCGTGAAGGCACCATAGTCGAGGTAGGACTTTACGCGAGCCAACGCCGCTATGAGACGCTCGTTGCCCACCGCGAAACCGACGCGCCAGCCGGGCATCGAATAGGTCTTGGACATCGAGGTGAACTCGACTGAGATGTCGATGGCGCCCGGCACCTCGAGCACAGACGGAGGCACGTCGCCGTCGAAGTAGATTTCGGAATAGGCGAGGTCGGACAGGATGAAGATGTTGTGCGCTTTGCAGTACGCGACGACCTCTTTGTAGAAGTCGAGCGTCGCCGTGTAAGCCGTCGGGTTCGCCGGATAGTTCAAGACGAGAGCGATGGGCTTGGGAATCGAGTGCCGCACGGCGCGATCGAGCGAGCGCATGAAATCTTCGTTCGGCTCGGCCGGCATGGAGCGAACGACGCCGCCCGACATGATGAAGCCGAAGGCATGGATTGGATAAGTCGGGTTCGGCACCAGCACGACGTCGCCCGGCGCCGTGATGGCCGAGGCCATGTTGGCGAAGCCTTCCTTGGAGCCCAGCGTCGCGACGATCTGCGTGTCCGGGTTGAGCTTCACGCCGAAGCGGCGGCCGTAGTAGCTGGCCTGGGCCTTGCGCAGGCCAGCAATGCCGCGTGACGAGGAATAGCGGTGGGTGCGCGGGTCCTTTACCGTCTCCTGCAGCTTTTCGACGATATGGGCAGGCGTCGGCATGTCCGGGTTGCCCATGCCGAGATCGATGATGTCGACACCGGCAGCGCGCGCCTTGGCCTTGATCGGGTCGATGTGCGCGAAGACGTAGGGCGGCAGGCGGCGGATGCGGTGGAAATCGTCGTTCATGGGATCCTCGGCGGAGTCGCGACCCGGCTCAGTGAGCAATGGAGTATCGCGGAATTGTGGTGAGTGCGGCGTTAAAGCCGGGTTCAGCGGGTTCGGCCCTTCCCTGCCGCCTGGCGGCTTTGGGAAGAGCTAGCGAGCGGCGGCGGGAGCGACGACCAGCGCTGGGACCACGATTTGCCTCGAAGCAGGAACAAAGGACAGCTAGCGCCGGCTTGGAGACGTGTAAAGGCCGATATCTCGGCGTTCAGCCGGCACGCTGCGCCCAGCCCGACAACACAATGGCGACCTGCGCCAGGATTAGAACACCCGTAACCGCGGGGAGCGCGATGTTCATCGCGACTGCCGAATGGGCTTGCCGTTCCGGATTACCCCAGCGCCGGATGGCCCAGAACACCAGCCAGACGGCCGCTCCGGCCAGCGGCATCTGCACCAGGGCAAGGTTGCGCGGCATGAACAGCACCGGGCGAAGGTCGAAACCCCAGCGTACCGGCAGGTCGGCATTGATCGGAACAAGCAGGAAGCCGGCCAGTGTCACAACCGCCCCGACGGCGATGAGAACAAGGTTGAGGGGCGAGAAGAGACGGATCATGCTGGAAGCATAGCGCAGTCGCCGTGCTTTGACTGCTGTTCGCCGCGATTTCTACCGGCTAGGCTCCGGGTCGTCCGACTTGGAGACA
>JBEBHC010000115.1:0-10207 GCA_040081185.1 Devosia sp.
AAGCGGAACGATCTTGACGCCTTCCTGGTTGGCGAACTCTATGACTTGCTCTTCCGTCACCTTGCGCAACTTGCCGAGGCCCGCATTGCAGACGTCGGCAGCGGCGTCGGCTTCATCCTGAGGGTCCGGGATCGTGGGTACGCAATCGATGATGCAGAGCGGGTCAGGACCACCGTCTTTCTTGGGCGGCGGACAATCATTGTCGCAACCGCGCGTGGGCGGGGGCGGCGGCAGGGTGGACATGGAGAAGGCAGAGCCGGCCGTGCCCGAGATAAGGACAAGTGCAGCCGCGAGGGCCAGAAGGGTCTTTTTCATGAATGTCTCCATTCGATGGCGCCGGTCCCCACACATCGCCGCCCGTCATTGGGTGGCGCCGCGTTCGGCGCTGTTCGTTCACATCGCGTGATTGCGATTGATCGTGATCTAGAGCCGTCGTCTTGAATGATTCTTGAGGCGGCAGTTCAGAAGCTGTTCACGGTGCTGGCTTGCGCCGAACGACGTCAGGGCTGAAGATCACCGCAAAGAGGAGAGTGACGATGGCCAAGATCGTGGTGACCGGCGGCAGCGGTAAACTCGGGCGTGCGGTGCTGCGCGACCTGGTGACCAACGGCTACGAGGTGCTCAATCTCGATCAGTCGCCGGCACGGGAGACGATCTGCCCCACCGTGCGTGTCGATCTCAGCAATTTCGGCGAGGTCGCCGCCGCGCTGTCCGGCGGCGTCGACGAGCGGAAAGGGCCGTTCGATGCCGTGGTGCATCTGGCAGCCATTCCAGCGCCCGGTCTGTTCGCAAATGCGCGAACCTTCGCCAACAATGTACCGATGACTTACAACGTGTTCGAGGCGGCCCGCCTGGCAGGCATCAAGTCCGTCGTCTTCGCTTCGAGCGAGACGGTACTGGGCCTGCCCTTCGAGACGCCGCCGCCCTATGTGCCGGTGGACGAGGAATACTATCCGCGCCCGGAGAGCGCCTACTCACTGGGCAAGCTGCTGGACGAGACGATGGCGGCGCAATTCTGCCGCTGGGACCCGACGCTGAAGATGGTGGGCCTCCGCTTCTCCAATGTGATGGATGTGGAGGACTACGCCGCTTTCCCCGGCTTCGATGCCGATCCGCATAAGCGCAAGTGGAACCTGTGGGGCTATATCGATGCGCGCGACGGGGCGCAGGCGGTCCGGCGCGGAATCGAGGCGGAGCTCAAGGGTTTCGAGGCCTTCATCATCGCCAACGCCGATACCGTGATGAGCCGGATGAATGCATCGCTGATCGCCGACGTGTTTCCGGGTGTGCCGATCAAATCGACGCTGTCAGCCAATGGTACGCTGCTATCGATCGAGAAGGCCAAGCGGATGCTCGACTACAACCCGCAGCATAGCTGGCGCAATCACGTCTGAAGCGCGCGCCACTCCGTGCGGTACCACTCGACGAAGGCAGCGACGCCGTCGTTGAGCGGTGTGTGCGGCACGTCGCCAATCAGGGCATGCATCAGAGTCGTGTCGGCATTGGTTTCGGCGACATCGCCCGGCTGCATCGGGAGCACCTTGCGCTGGGCGGGCTTGCCGACGGCGCGTTCGATTGCGGACACGAAATCGAGCAGGCCGGTGGGTTTACCGGGCGCGATATTGACGACGCGCCAGGGAGCGACGGGCGATAACGAATCCGCAGAGCCGACCGGTTCGCCAACGATGGGTGGCCTGTCGATGAGGCGAACGACCGCCTCGACGAGATCGCCGACATAGGTGAAGTCGCGCTTCATCTGCCCGCCACCGTAGAGCTCGATCGGCTGGCCGCGCTCGATGGCGTCGACGAACTTGAACAGTGCCATGTCGGGCCTGCCCCACGGCCCGTACACGGTAAAAAACCGGAAGCCTGTCGTTGGCAGTTGGTTGAGATGCGCGTGGGCGTGGCTCAGCGCTTCGGCACCGGCTTTGGTGGCGGCATAGATCGAGAGCGGGAAGCCGATCCGCGAGGTCTCTGCGAAGGGCTGGCCGGGGTTGCCGCCGTACACCGAGCTTGATGAGGCAAAGAGCAGATGACGAGGTTTCGCTACCGTCGCGGCCTCGAGCAGGTTCAACGTGCCCATGAGGTTGGACGACACATATTCGGCCGCGTGGTCGAGGCTGTAGCGGACACCGGCCTGCGCAGCGAGATGGATAATCACTTCCGGCGAGGATGCGGCGACGGCGGCGCGCAGCGCCTCCGCATCCTCTAGGCGCGCAATGACCGGACGGAAACGCGCGAGTTTCGCGAGACGGGCGTGGCGGGCTCGCTTCAGGCCCGGACCGTAGTAATCGGTGATGGCGTCATAGCCAGTGACGGTATGGCCGTCGGCCAGCAAGCGCTGCGCGAGGTGATAGCCGACGAAGCCGGCGGTGCCGGTGACGAAGATATTCATGCTGCTCCGCCCTGCCCCGGCTCAACCGGGCGCGGGGCAGAGGGTCAGTTGTCCCCGCTGGCTCTTTCCTTAAGCGCAAAGTCCTGCAGCGCAAGCGCCTTGTCGGGGTCGCTGTCGGCAACCATGATGATGGTGCCGAAAGCGGCGCGCAGGATTTCCTTCTTGGAGGCCTTGGGATGCGCCTTGCGCGTGAGCTTCAGCAATTCCTTGGGCGTCATCTTCGCGTGCGCGAGTTCGAGCAAGGTTTTCTGGATCGAGTGATCGGACTTGTCGGACATGTGGATACCCCGGACTGACTTGGCCGTAAGACGCATGTCTGGTTGTCACAATCCAGTCATATGACTCGGGACTCGGGCGTGCGGCGGCCTAGTCCAGCGGCTGGAGCATGGCTCGGTCCGCCAGCTCCATGCCGAAACCCGGGCGATCGCTGACCTTGATCTTTCCCTGTTTGGGCAGGTCTTCGCCGGTCATGAGAGCACCGAAGACAGGCTGGATGGATTTGCCGTCAGGGCTCGCAGCCACGTATTCGCAGAAGGCCGCACCGGGCTGGCTGGCGATGAAGTGGTAGGAGTAAGGACCGCTGCCATGCGGAACGACGGGCGTGTCGTAGGCGCTCGCATGGGCGGCGATACGCAGCAGCTCAGTCAGGCCGCCGACCCACATCACATCGGGCTGAAGAATGTCGATCAGCCGTTGCTCGATGAGATGGCGGAACCCGTAGCGCGAGTATTCATGCTCGCCGGTCGTCCATTTAAGCGTCGGGTGCGCCGCCTTGATATGGCGGAAACCCTCGACATCGTCGGGCGACAGCACCTCCTCCCACCAATGGATGTTCAGGTGCTTTGCGGCCTCGGCCAGTGCGATGGCGTAGGGCACGGTGAGCGACATGTAGCAATCGACCATCAGCGGGAAATCCGGGCCGATGGCTTCACGATGCTTGCTGAGGAACTCGACGTTGGCGCGCAGGCCCTCCTGCCCATCGAAATGCGAATGCGGGAGCGGCACCTTGGCACCCCAGAAGCCCATCCCCTTTATGGCTTCGGTATTTGGGCCAGTGCAGTAGAGCGTGATCTCGTCGCGGGAGAGACCGCCGATGAGATTGTAAACCGGCTCGCCGCGCACTTTGCCGACGAGATCCCACAATGCAAGATCGACTGCGCTGATGGCCATCAAGGGCAGGCCCTTGCGACCGTAGGGCAATGAGGCACGATACATCTCGTCCCAGATGCGGTTGATGTTGCGTGCATCTTCCCCGACAACGAAACGGGCAAAGTGGTTCTTGATCAGCCATGCGGCCGGCGGACCGCCCGATCCGGTAGCGACACCGGTGACGCCGTCCTCGGTCTCGATCTCAACAACGAGCGACCCCAGCACGCCGATACCCCAAGAGTTCCGGCGCTCGCGATACTTGGCGTAGCCGGACATCGGATTGGAGATGAGGCTATCGACCAGCCAGTGCGTCTGTCCGCCCTGCTGGAAATAATCACCACCCTTGGTCTTCTGCGAAAGCGTGAAGACCCGGATGTCCTTGATGCGGAAGGATTGGCTCACTTCAGGTGGAAGACCCGCTTCAGCGGAATCTGCACCGGCACATTGTCGGCGTCGGTGGCCATGATGTCGCGCATGAAAGCCCACCAGCGCTTGGTGATCTCGAGCTCTGGCATCGCGTCCATGGTGTTGTCGTCGGTGAGTGTAAGGAAACCGAAGAGGTGATTGGCCTCGGCATCGAGCCATATCTGGTAGTCGGACACACCCGCATCCTTCAGGGCCTTGGTCAGCTCGGGATAGACCTCGTCGTGACGCTTGCGGTATTCCGCAGCCTTGCCGGGGAAAAGGTTCATACGGAAGGCGACTTGCTTGGGCATTTGTCTGTCCTCAGGAAGAAGCGTCGTTGTGTGAAATAACCGCTATCGTGGTGTCGCGCACGTGTTCAAGGTGGCGTCGGTAGGCAGCGACGGCCGCCTTGGTATTTCTTGCCACGACGGCTTCGGCGACTTCGATATGCTGCGGCACGGAAATTTCGATATTGCCGGGCATGGCGCTCGCTACACGACGAACGTCGAGGCCGATGTCGTAGAGGCCCTGGGCCAATGCGCTGAGCAACCGGTTATCTGCCGCGGCGTTGAGCGACTGGTGAAACTCGATGTCGAGCAGCCGGAACGCCACCGGATCATGAAAAAACGCGCGGCCATCGACGGCATGCTTCATGATGCGCTGGCGCTGTTCGTCGGAAGCGCGCTCCGTGCAGAGCCGGATGAGTTCGAGATCGACGACAGCGCGCGCTTCGAAATGCTCATGCACATCGTATTCGCCGCCCGACAGCATGACGTTGAACGGGGCGACAAGGCGCGACGGCGACAGATCGGTGACGGTGTAGCGGCCGCCTTGCCGGCTTTCGAGCACACCCATCAGCGTCAGTGCCTTCAATGCCTCACGCAAAGGCGGGCGAGAGATGCCGAAAGCGATACCCATCTGCGCTTCGGTCGGCAGACGATCGCCGGGCTTGAGGTTGCCAGACTTGATCATGGACAGGATGCGGCTCGCGACCTGCTCCGATATCGAGCGTCGCTCGAGCGCGCCACCGCCGAAGGTCTGCTTGGTAGCCGGTCGGCGGGCAGACTCGATCAACTCGGCAAAGGCGTCGGCGGCGTTGTCCGCGCCCTGCACAAGTTCGTCGCTGAGCTTGCTTGCCACCATGCGCTAGAGGTCCAGCCGGTAGAAGCGGATGGCGTTGTCGCGATAGATCTTGCGCGTCTCGGCTTCGGTGAGGCCGAGATCGGCGAAGGCGCGATCGAGAATATCCACCCAGCCTTGCATGGTCGTCGACTGCAGGAGGATGGGGTAGTCGCCGGCATAGATGGTGCGCTCGGGCCCGAAGGTGTCGAGCGTCGCTTCGATATAGGGGCGCAGGTCTGCTTCAGTCCACTCCGGCCCGGCATAAGGCGGCAGGTCGGAAAGCTTGATGACCATGTTGGGATAGCGCGCGAGGTCCTTCACGTCGGCGCGGTATTGCTCGATGGCGCCCTGCTTGATGCCGGGCTTGCCGCAATGATCGAGGATCATCGGAACACCGGAGCTGACCTTGGGGACCCATTCGCGGATGATATCCATCTGCGTGTAATTGGGGTTGATGTCGAAGGACCAGCCGAACTTTTCGAGCAGATTGACGCCGTCGATGAAGCCCTGACTCAGGGTCAGTGCGCGCGGGTCCTTGTCGAACTCCATGATGCGGCGAATGCCGCGCACGTCGGGATGCCCATCGCGCATTTGCTGCAGTATAGGCTCGACCCGGTTGCCCCATTCGAGTGGAGCCATGGGGATGATCGCCTTCAGGCGCGGATCGCGTGCCTGCTCGGATTCAACGAACTCAATCTCGTCGATGTATTGCCCGCCGCCCTCCCAGAAATCGGCGTAGCATTCGAGAAACACCATCGCCTCGACGTCGAGGCCGGCGCAATCACGCTGATAGTCCTCGACGTGATAGGGATGGCCAAACAGCTCGCTCCCCTCGAAGGCCGAGTATTTGAGGCGCGTCTGGTCCCAGACGTGCAGGTGGGTATCGATGATGGGAAAGCTCGGCATCAGCGGGTCAGCTTGAAGTTTGCATCCGGCGTCTTCAACGTCAGGCCGAAGCCGAACTTGTCATCGGCGAGATCGATGAGGCCGTCCTTGGCGATGGGCTCACCGTCGAAGATGTACCAGAACAGCTCGTTGCCCACTTCGACCGGAACCTTGGGGAAGAATTCCGAGATCGGCGCGGCGTAGCTCGCCATGGTGACGTGGTAGTTGTGCATCTGCCCGGCATGCGGGATGAACAGGATATCGTTGGCCTCGCACATATCCGCGATCTTCTTTGCGGCGGTGACGCCGCCGACCCGGTTGACGTCGGGCTGAGCGATATCGAAAGCCTTGAGAGCGAAGGCGTCGCGGAAGCCGTGGATGGTGTATTCGTGCTCTCCGCCCGAGATATTGACGAGGTTCAACGCCTTGAGCTCGGCGTAGCCGCGCAGATCGTCGGAGATCACCGGCTCCTCGACCCAGCGCATGTTGAACGGCGTTAGCATGCGCAGCATACGCTTGGCGTATTCGAGGTTCCAACCCATATAGGCGTCGGCCATGATGTCGACATTGTCACCCACGGCCTCGCGCGTGGTGCGAACCAGATCGACGTTCTTGTTGAGGCCCTCGATGCCATCTTTCGGGCCCCATCCGAAGCGGAGCTTCACCGACTTGAATCCCTGGTCGGCGTACGCCTTGGCTTCCGTGAACAGCGTATCGAGCGGTTGCGAATAGAGCCGCGAGGCATACACCGGGATCTTTGACTTGGTGCGGCCACCGAGCAGCTTGAACACCGGTTGCTTAAGGATCTTCCCCTTTGCATCCCAGATCGCGAGGTCGACGGCACTCATGGCCGTCATACCGATACCCTTGCGGCCGAACGGAAGCGTGCGGCGATACATGGACTGCCAGATATACTCGTTGTCGAGCGGATCGGTGCCGATCAGCAACGGCTTGAGGTAAGTATCGATCGTGGTCTTGGTGGCGTGCGGCGATAGCGCAGCGTTGCCGATGCCGATCGTTCCGTCGTCGCACTCGATCTCGACCACCAGCCAGCCGAGAAAACGAAATCCGGAGATGGACCCGGTGACGTCGGACACCAGGTCGCTGGCGGTGGTGCAGAAATGCGGCGGCATCGGCGCGACGGGGCCTACCCACTCGTAGATTGTCGTGCGGACATCGGTAATGCGCGGCATAGGTACTCCGGTTCAGGCTGGCAGGGCACCGAGCTCGGCGGCATAGCGCCGGGCCCAGGCAATGCCCTGTTCGGTTGGGATATCGTGGGGTGAGCGAAGCGCGCTCTCTGCTATGCCGAGCCTCAGCGCGGCGATCATCTTTCCGTAAAGCACGAAGTGAGACAGCGTCTGCATGATGAAAGCGATTGCCGGCAGGACGCGACGGTAAGCGGCTTCCGCCGCAGCTTCCTCGCCGGAGCGCATGGCGCGTTCGATTTCAACCTGCAGGTCGATGGTCTCGATGCCAGGGATCATGCCGTCGACACCGGCGCGGAAATTGTCGGTCAGTTCAAGGCCGGCACGTCCGTTGAACACCTTCATCCGTCCGCCAAGCTGGGCGATGACACGGCCGACACCGACAGCGGTCGACTCGGCTTTGACGACCGTCACGTTCGGATGCTGGCGATTAAGCTGGTCAAGCTCATCGGCAGTGAGGCCGATCCCGAGGAATTCGGGTGCGTTCTGGATTCCAATCGGGCAATCAACGGCATCGGCCACCGCGCCAAAGATGCGCACGAGATCGGCGCCCGAGGCTGGTGGACGCGGCGGTTGCAGGATCAGCCAGGCGGCGCCCGCGCTCCGCGCAAAGCGGGCCGCCTCAATCATGTCGGGCACGTTGCCCTCGCCGACCGTGACCGCGACAGGCGCCCTGCCCTTTGCGTCGGCAATAGTCCATTCGATAAGCGATCTGCGTTCATCGCGGCCGAGTTTCTGAACTTCGGTTCCGAGGCCGAGGACGGCGATGCCGGAGGCGCCTGCAGAGACGGCAGCATCGATCTGGCGCGTCACCGCATCGCGGCGCAGTCGACCGTCTTCGCCAAAAAAGGCATAGAGCATCGGGTAAGTCCCGCCGATTTCCACGCTGAATCTCGCTCCCTTCGGCGCGGCCATCGTCTTGCTGCGATGGTTCACGACGGTTGACAGGATGGGGGGGAATGGAAAAACTTGTCAAACTAATTTTTGTCTGACAAGTTTCAGGCGTTAACGAGAGCGGGCCCGAGTCCGCCGCGCGTACAGGGAGTGAGATTTTTGTCGACACGTTCGAAGCAGGTTGGTTCGACCAGCCTCAGCCTCCCGGCCTTTGGGTTCGGCAGTGCGCATCTGGGTGAACTCTACGGAAGGGTCGATGAGGCCGATGCACGCGCCACCATGGATGCGGCATGGGATGCTGGAGTCCGATTCTACGACACCGCGCCCTGGTATGGCCGAGGGTTGAGCGAGCACCGGCTTGGCGGATTCCTTCGGACCAAGCCGCGCGACCAATTCCAGCTCACCAGCAAGGTCGGCCGAATTCTTCATCGGCCGAAAAGCCCATCGACTTTCGACAGAACACCGTGGACCGGCGGTCTGAACTATGAGGTTGAGTTCGACTACACGCGCGACGGCTTCATGCGAGCATATGAGCAGTTGCTGCAGCGTATGGGGCTCGACACGGTCGATGCGCTGCTGATCCACGATCTCGACAGTTCTTTTCATGGCGACAAGCAGGCCGGTTACGAAAAGCAGCTGCTCGATTCCGGTATCCGGGGGCTCGAAGAGCTGAAGAAGTCCGGCGACATCAAAGCCATCGGCATGGGCATCAACACAGACGATGCCCTCGAGACCATCGCACAGCAGGTGCCGCTCGATTTCTGCCTTGTGGCCATGCCCTACACACTGCTTGACCAGCGCAGCCTCAATCGCGGCATGGCGGCGCTCGAAAAGCGCGGGGTCTCCGTGATCATCGGTGCGCCGTTCGCATCGGGTATTCTCGTGACGGGCTCGTCCGGGCCGGCGCACTACGCCTACGGCAAGGCACCCGCCGAGGTTCAGGCAAGGGTTCGTGGTCTCGAGGCGGTGTGCAAGGCGCATAATGTTTCCTTGCCCGCGGCCGCGCTTCAATTCGTGCTCGCGCACCCGATCGTCGTGTCAGTCATCCCAGGCGCCGCACGGCCTACCGAACTGCAGCAGAACATCGCATCGCTCGACAACAAGATTCCGGCCGCGTTCTGGTCCGACCTCAAGGCGCAGGGGCTGATCGACAAAGACGCACCGGTTCCTGCAGGACGCTGATGGCCGACACGCCCTCCCCCGATACGCCGCTGATCGCCGCACGGGGCATCAGCAAGCAGTTTGCCTCGATCGAGGTGCTGCGCGACGTCGACCTCGATCTGATGCGTGGCGAAATCCATGCGCTGATCGGGGAAAACGGGGCGGGCAAATCCACATTCTCAAAGATCCTGGCGGGGGTGCATCGCCCAACGCGCGGCACGCTGGTGCTGAATGGCACGCCGGTGGAAATCACCAGCCCGATCGTGGCGCAGAAACTCGGCATCACACTGATCCACCAGGAGCCGATCTCGTTCCCCGACCTGTCGGTGGCCGAGAACCTTGTGCTCGGCCGGCAGGACGGTGCCGCTCTTTCTCGCGTGCCGTGGGCCGAGATGACGCGCGAGGCGCGCCGGTTGATGGATCTGCTCGGCGTCAAGATCGACGTCACGCGCCCCATGCGCGGGCTGTCGATTGCCGACCAGCAGATGGTGGAGATCGCCCGCGCGCTTGCCTCGGACAGCCGGCTCATCATCATGGATGAGCCGACGGCGCCGTTGACACCGAAAGAGACCGAGACCCTGTTCGCCATTGCGCGCAAGTTGCGTGACGAGGGGCGCACGATCGTCTTCATCTCGCACCGGCTCGAGGAAGTCCGCGCGCTCTGCGACCGCGTGACGATTTTCCGCGACGGCAACAAGATTGCGACCGAAGTCGTCGCGACCCTTTCCGATGCGGACATGATCCGGCTGATGATCGGCCGTCCGCTCAAGGAATACATGCACAAGACGCGCGCGCAGATCGGCGATGTCGCGCTGAAGGTTCAGGGCCTCACCCTGCCAGGCGTTTTCACCGACATCAGCTTCGAGGTCCGCAAAGGCGAGATAGTCGGGCTCGGCGGCCTCGTTGGCGCCGGCAGGACGGACGTGGCGCGGGCGATCTTCGGTGTCGCTCGCGCAGCGAGCGGAACTGCGTCGATCAACGGCAAGGC
>JBEBHC010000273.1:0-2709 GCA_040081185.1 Devosia sp.
ACTTCAGGGCACGCGCTGGGCGCTTTCGCCAGCGTAGGCTTGCCACTCGGCGGCGAGGGTCCCGGCGTTCTCTGCGCCGGTGTAGACGACAATCCGGTGGCGCACTGTTTCGGATTTGCCCCGGGCGATCACCCAATCGCCGGCAATCGCCCGGCTCGGGCTGACGCCCATCTGGCTATCGACCCGCCACGGGAGCGGATGGCCGGCGTTTTTCATGTGATCGAGGATCGCGATGTGAGCCGCATCGGAGCGGCCCTCGATTCTCAGGCCGACATCGACCCAGCGGGCGCGCTGGCCGTTGGCGCGCTCGTTGCGCTGGCCGTTGCTGTTGGTCGCCCCGCCTGCCATGCCGGCGCGCCACGGCATGCGGAGGAACAGCCCGCCGTAATCGTATTTCGCGATGGTGAGATCGGCGAGGCCTTCGCCCATCCATTCCAGATCGAGCAGATAGCGGTCGCCGCTGTCGCGCATGGTCCAGACCTGCGTTTCGGTCATGACGGCCTGGCCGGCAGCATCGAGGAGATGGTAGACCGTGGACCACTTCACCGCGTCACCCTGCGCGATGAGCAGATTGCTCGAGACCCGGCGCCAATAGTCGTTGCCGGGATTGTGGAAATAGTCGCGGCCGTTGACGCGCGTGAAGCCCCAATAGAGCCCCGTCTGGTGCTTGTGGTGGCCCGGGCTGAACTCGGTGAGCACGCCCTGGCCGTCGGGCGCGACAATCGGATGAAGGTAAGGCCGGAAATCCGCGCGCGCGTTCTGGGTGAGGATCGGCTCGGCTACGCCGTCGCGGAAAACCGCAATGGCCTTGGTCGCAGAATCTTGGCGCAGGGTCAGAGGCGCGGCTCGGACAACAGTGGGAGTGCCGGCCAGCGACAGGACGAAGACAAGGATGAAGGAGGCGCAGCGGCTGCGCGCAGAAATGAACCACAGCATCGCAACGGCAGCCAACGTGGATTTGTTAAAAGCGCGGCGATGCAAAGCCGCGGGTGCAGATTCAGTTTTCATGGTGGAACGCGGACGGACAGGCATTGGCAAAGCCGGCTCAGTAGCCCACCGCTTCGCGGTAGGCGCTGGAGAACGAGATCGCGAGGACGGCGTTTTCGGGGCCGATGTTCGCGGCGTTGTGCAACACGCCCTGCGGGATGCTGACGGTGTCGCCGGGGTTCATCTCGACGGTCACTTCATTCATCGTGTGGCGAATCTTGCCGCTGATCACGTGCAGGATCTCGTCGCAGTTCGGATGGAAGTGGCGCGGGTTGGACTGGCCGGGTTTGATGATCGCGACACCGGTGGTCATCGTCCGCGAGTTTTTCATCTCGGCAGAGGTGAACCAGCGCAGTTCACCCCAGGGCATGGCGACGACTTTGTTTTCCTCCTTCTTGTTCACGACGGAGGTGGCGACGACTGGGCCGGGTGTCGCGATGCCGTCTTTGGGCACTTCGATCTTGGCGGTCCACGCGATCGCATTGACGAGGAGTTTTTGCAGCTCCGGCATCTGGAGCGCCTTCATGTAGTGGCCACCGGTGAAGCCGAAACCGCGGCCGGTGCCGCGCTCGTAAGCCCACGCGAGCAGGTGCGTGCCTTTCTTTGCGGGCGTGGCGGCTTGCTTGGCTGCGTCGCCGTATTTCGGCGTGACCTCGGCGCGCAGAATCGGCGTGAGGTTCTTTTCGTCACTGACGACGAGCGTCGGATAAAACTCGTCCGTATAGGTGAAGGCATCGACGCCGGCGCTGATCGGGTGTTGCGGCGACACAGGCTTGAGCGTCACCTTCTCGGTCGTGCGGTCATACATGCCGTTGCGGCGTGCGCCGAGCCACGCGCCGAGCGGAATCGCGGTGTCGCCAGCCGGAACGGTGGACGCCTGATGCAGACAGACGAGGCCGGTGCCGGCATCCATGAGCTTCTGGAGATAGGCGTTGCGCTCAGGATTGTTCAGCGGCTCGGGCTTCTCCTGCACGCCGTCGAAGTAGCAAACGATCGTGGAGGCACCATCGAGCACGGCGAGGTCGGCGGGCCAGCCGCCGGTGTAGGTGAGCACATCGACATCGGCAAACGCCGGCGAGGCCTTCAGCCACGCGGCCATCAGTGGAATACCATTGGGGAAATCGTGCTCACCGGGCCCATGGCTTTTCTTGCCACCGATGAGGACGATCTTCTTGCCGAGCGCCGGCGATTTGAGGATGGCACCGCCGAGATTGGGCGCGGGGGCGGCAGACTGGGCCTGCACCGAGACGGACAGCGGGAGGAGCACGCTGAGAACGGCGTGTGTCAGAGAGCGCAATGAGGAGTGCATGATGCTTGAGGGTTGGGTTGAGGGTTCGTTATCGAGTCGGCGGCGGTAGCATGAGGAAAGTGAGCAGGTCCTTGAGGCCTTGGGGACCGAGTGCCTGATCCAAACCGGCCGGCATGAGCGAAACCGGCGAGACCGTCATTTCCGCGATATCGCTTTTCGGCAGCGACCTCGGCTCGCCGCCGGGCGTGGCCAGCAGCACCATGGAGGCGTTGTCTTCCAGCAGCACGGCGACGAGCACCCCAAGGATGGCGATCACGACCAGGAGCTCCACCAGCGTGAACGCGGCCTTTCTCCTCACTGTGCCTCGGCTGGGTTTCGCGGAACAATTGCGACGCTTAAGGCACGCGGCAAATTTAAATCTACCTGCCGAGTCTTCATGTGGGAGAGCGAGGCTCCTGCCGAGCTGGCGTCGC
>JBEBHC010000274.1:0-2699 GCA_040081185.1 Devosia sp.
CACGGTCACCACGTTGGTCACGGATCCGCTCGTAGCGGTCACGTCTGCCGCCACGGACAGCGTCACACTGCCGCCGCTCGGCAAGATCGGAATGACCAAGACGCATGTCGGCTATACCCCGTCGCAGCAGCTCTGCCAGTTCTTCATCACCAGGCGGCCGGTGGGCTGAGCGATGGACAAGGTCATCATCCACACCGACGGCGCTTGCTCGGGCAATCCCGGACCGGGAGGTTGGGGCGCAGTGCTGCAGTACAACGGCACCGTCAAAGACCTCAAGGGCGGCGCGGCGGTGACGACGAACAATCAGATGGAGCTGACGGCGGCGATCGAAGCGCTGACGGCGCTGAAGCGGCCGTGTGCGGTGGAGCTCCATACCGACAGCGTCTACGTGAAGGACGGTCTCACCAAGTGGATCCATGGCTGGAAGCGTAATGGGTGGAAGACTTCGGCCAACAAGCCGGTGAAAAATGTCGAGCTGTGGCAAGCGCTGGACCAAGCGGTGAAGCGCCATACTATCGACTGGCGCTGGGTGAAGGGACATGCCGGCGACGAGATGAACGAGCGGGCGGATCAACTGGCCAATGAAGGCATGGCGCCGTTCAAGCCGAAGAGGGCGGCGCGGCTGGTGCCGCCGGTATGAGCGGCGCGCGGAAGCGTGATTTGATGGTGACGGCGGCGGGGTGTTCAGTGCGCGCCATGCGATTGCTCCCTGCCCTTATCGTGATGCTTGCCCCGACCTCCCCTGCTCTGGCGCAGTTCCCGCCGCCGGGCGCCTATACCTGTGCGAGCGGTGCGGGCAAGGCGGAGGGCGTGCTGACGCTGTTCGTCGGCGGCGACTATATGTGGGACGGGGCGGATGCCTCGATGGGGACCGGGCAGATGAGTTCGGCCGGCAACACGGTCGAGGCGATTACAGGGCTGCTCAAGGACAACAAGTGGGTCGGCCGGTTCGAGGAGGATGCGGGCTCGGTGAAGTTCGCGTTCGAGACGATGGCCGGGCCGATCGGCTGCGAGTAAGCCGCTCCACTTTTCTCCCGCCTACCCTGCGATCTTCGAGAAATCGGCGACGAGGTGCATCGTGTTGCGAAGGGCGGCGAGGAGGTGCAGGCGGTTGGCGCGGATTGATGCGTCGGGGTCGTTGACGAGAACTTTTTCGAAGAAGGCATCGACGGGCGCGCGTAGTGTGGCGAGGGCGGCGATGGCGCCCCTGTAGTCGTTGGCGCGGGCTTTCGCGGCGGCTGCGGCATCCACCGATTTGATGGCGGAAGCGAGCGCGGTCTCTTCGGCGAGTAGGAACTTCGTCTGGTCCGAGATGGCGTCGTAGGTCTTGCCGTCTTTCTTTTCTTCGGCGGCGAGAATATTGGCGGCGCGCCTGTAGCCGGCGAGGAGGTTTTTGCCGTCGTCGGCGGAGAGGAGCGCGGAGAGTGCGTCGACGCGACGCGTGATCTCGAGGATGTCGTCGCTGTTCGTGGTGATCACCGCGTCGACGAGATCGTGACGTGCGCCGGCTTCGCGGAGTGAGACTTTCAGGCGGTCGTGGAAGAACGCGAGGAGATCGGGATCGACCTGCAGCGGGAACGTCAGGTTGTTCTCGCCCACGATGCGGATGACACCCAGCGCCGCACGCCTCAGCGCGTAGGGGTCGCGGGAGCCGGTGGGTTTTTCGTCGATGGCCCAGAAGCCGGTGAGGATGTCGAGCTTGTCGGCGAGTGCGACGGCGATGGAGACCGGTTCGGTGGGGACGCGGTCGGTGGGGCCGAGCGGTTTGTAGTGGTCGGCGACGGCGTCGGCGATGGCGGGCTTTTCGTGCTGCGCCAGGGTGTAGTACCGGCCCATGACGCCTTGCAGTTCAGGGAATTCGCCGACCATGCCGGTGGTGAGATCGGCCTTGGCGAGCATGGCGGCGCGCCTGGCGTCCTCGACATTGGCTCCGACCTGGGGCGCGATTTCAGCCGCCAGTTTCACCAGTCGCTCCACACGCTGGAACTGCGTTCCGAGCTTGGCGTGGAAGACCGACTCTTCGAGCTTGGGCAAGCTGTGTTCGAGGGGCAGCTTGAGGTCGGTCTCGTAGAAGAATTTCGCATCGCTGAGGCGGGCGCGGATGACGCGCTCGTTGCCGGCGACGATGGCGACGCCCTGATCGGATGCGATGTTGTTGGCGGTCAGCAGGAAGCGGTTCGCTAGCTTTCCGTTGCTATCGCGAAGACAGAAGCATTTCTGGTTGGCGCGGATGGTGGCGATGATCACTTCCTCGGGCACCTGGAGGAAGCTCTCGTCGAACGAGCCCATCATCACGACGGGCCATTCGACAAGACCGGCCACCTCTTCGAGCAGGCCTTCATCGTGAATGACACTGAGGCCTTGCGCGAAAGCGAGGTTGTCGGCATCGGCGCGAATGATGTCCTTGCGGCGGTCGATATCGAGGACCACACGCGCCTTTTCCAGCGACTGCACGTAGTCGTCGAAGCGGCGGACGCGGATGGCGGCGGGCGCGAGGAAACGGTGGCCGTAAGTGGTCTGGCCGGCGCTGATGGTGTGGGCGGTGAAATCGATGACCTGCGGCTCGTCATTGTCGGCGCCGAAGGTGGCGGTGATGGCGCGGAGCGGGCGCACCCAGCTCAGGCCGCCATTACCCCATTGCATCGACTTGGCCCAAGGGAAGGTCTCGATGACGCGCGGCAGGATTTCGGCGAGGAGAC
>JBEBHC010000275.1:0-2698 GCA_040081185.1 Devosia sp.
ATCCGCTGGCGGAGGGAGTGAGGGTGGGAGTTTTCGGCCGGGGGCTTCACGCGAGGGAAAGGCGGGCGACGGGGATTTTGACGACGACTTTCAGCACGCTCGTGTGATCCGTGGTTCGAATCTTCGGGCGGTGCGCGTCCACCGGTGTATAGAACGAGAAGAAACCGGCGGCGTTGACCACACGTCCGAAGGCGGGGCCGGCGCGATGAAAAAGCAGATCCTTTTCCGCGTCGTAGTCTCCATCGAAGGCCAAGCTCTCGCGAGGGGCCCAGTCGATACTCTCGGCGCCAGACACGGTGTATTGCAGGTCGGCATATTTCCGATGGGTCTCAAAGCGCGACGATCGCGCCGGGCCGGTGTCGTAAGAAAGCACCAAGGCATACAGCCCGTCTTCATCCAACGGATAGCGTCCCTCCTTGGGGTTGCCGGGGAGATTCCTGATCCAGGCGACAGCCTGTGTCATTGCTCCACCCAACGAGGTGAGGTGCATCGTTTCAAAGTCACTCAGTTTTCCGCAGATCATAAGAGGGAACGTTTCGAGACGGTTTCGGGCTCAGGCCAATCGGGCCCACAACCCGGTGACGGCCAGCCATGAGGTTGCCAGGGAGAAGGCGAACACGAGTGACAGCCCGGCATTCAGCCAGAAACCCGCGCGCTGTCCGCCCATTAGGACGCCGCGGTTCACGAGGAGAAAAATTCCCGCAACGACCGCGGGGAGCATGAAAACCTGTGCGACCAAGCTCGCCGTGCGGTGGACCGAGACCAGGAGCGCTCCGGGTAATGTGCCCAACCAGCCAATCCCACAGGCGAGCGCAGTCAGAACGAAAAACCGCAGTCCGTGGAGTTGCACTCCCTCTCCAAGGAAGTCCGCGATCAGCAGTGGCAGGACCACGATCATCGGGATGATCGAGGAGAGTCCGGCTCCGATCGCGCCCAGCCGGAAAAACTCCGCCGCGCGCCTGCCGGCGACCTGATCCAAGCCGCGAGCGGCCTCGAAAACATCGCGGACGGGAAGCGACTTCGGATCCAGCGCACCGGCGGCGCAGGCTAGAACAGAACCGGCTATCACCAGCATCACGAGGGCGGAGAACGCCGCGTCCCGCCTTTGGTCTTTTGCGTTGGCCGCGTTCCAACTCGCGTGTTTCACCACGAGGGAGCGCACGAGGAATGTCGGCGCCGCCAATGCGATGCCGAGCACGGCCACGACGGGCCGAAGCCCATCCTCTGCCGCGGGGAGGGACGGGACCAAGCCCCGCGCGAGCATTTCAGGCGCGGGCCCAACGATCCACAGTGCTCCCAAAAATCCGACCGCCATCAATGCCGCTGATCCTGCCACCAACAGCATCAGCACGGAAAAGCGACCGGTCGCCAGCAGCGTGTAAACTCCGCCCAGCATCACAGCAGCGACCGCCATTTCACCGGCGGGGCTTTGCGTCGGCGCCCAGCCACTATGAATCAAACGCGCGACCACCCCGACCAGCACGGGCAATCCCGACCCTTGGCCGAGCACAATCCCGACGAGGACAAGCAACGCCAGCCAACGGCCGCCGCGCAGATGAGTGCGGAAACCGTGCAATGCGGTCACACCGGTGGCCACCGTGTAGCGGCCGCAGGCCTCCAGCAGCGCCCAACTTAGCAGCCCGCCCGCCACCAGCAGCCACAGAGGGGATGCTCCGCCCTGCGCGCCGGCCGCTGCCAGTTTCGTGACGGCACCGGGACCGATCGTGTATCCCGCGCAGAACAGGCCTGGAACCACCAGCATGAGCCACCGGCTCGGGTGCGGAAAAAATCGGAGGACGGCAGACACGCGATGACGGTGCGTTCACGAACGGGGAGCCGGCGTTTCCGCCGCGTAGCCGTAGAGAAACGCGCGGTGGAGATGGAATCGAATTTGCCGCGCGGCGGCGGGGGCGATCTTGCCACCGGTCCAGTGCAACCCGGTGCGGCGGTGGTCGCCGGTGACGGCGGTGCAGTCAGTCAACGCAAAACCCGGCAGCGGCCGGCCCTCGCCGTCGAGGAGTTCGGCGCGGAGCGCGCCGCCCTTTTTGACGAGCGTGTTTACCACGAAGGAGTGTCCACCGAGCGCCGCTGATTTGGTGACAGCTTCGCCCGGTGTGATTCCGCCGGCCGACGGCGCGAGCGCGTAAAGCCGGTCAAATTCCCAAGTGGCCCGGCACAGGGCGGTGTTGAAGGGCAGGGTGGGAGTGTTTACGCCGATCACGGTTTCGCCGCCGACTTCCAAACGGGGGCCGAAACGGGTGTCGAAAATCTCGCCGTGGATGCCTTCCGCGCCGGCGTAGTAGACGTGCATCTTTCCGCCTTCGACCACCGGGTGGTGCATTTGCCAGATCATTCCGCCGCCCCAGTCGCCGAGGGGCGGATTGGCGAGTGCGGGCCGGCGGTCGGGCCGCCACCAATTCACGCCGTCACGCGAGGCGGCCAGTTGCAGACTCATCGTCTGGATCACGGCGTCGTAGTAGTTGATCAGAGCGATGTAGCCCCCGTCCACGGGGATCGGGCAGATTTCCAGGAACTGGGCGAAGTCGGGATCGCGCCAGTCGCGGGTCAGCACCAACTGTTCGCTGCCCCAGTCGCTGCCATCCCGGCTGGTGCGTCGCGAAATACTGCGCAGGCCGCCGCGGGAATTGTTGTCGTAGGGGATGAGGCGATCGCCATCGCGCGCCTTGGGATAGGACTT
>JBEBHC010000116.1:0-10025 GCA_040081185.1 Devosia sp.
GCCTGCGGCTCGCGCCGCAGGGCGTCGGCGCGCTGCTGAGCCGCCCGGTCGCCGGGCGGCTCGTCGACAGCCTCGGCGCTCGCTGGATCGTCATCGTCGGCTTTGTGCTGGTGATGGCCGGCACGCTGCCCTTCGTCGGGCTGTTTCCGGAGCTCGCCACCAATCCGTGGCTGCTCGGCGCGGCATTGGTCGTCCGCGGCCTTGGCCTGGGTGCCGTCACCATCCCGGTGATGGCCGCTGCCTATGTCGATCTCGACCGTCCCGCGGTGCCGCACGGCAGCATCATCACCCGCACCGCGCAGCAGATCGGCGGCTCGTTCGGCACCGCGGTGCTCGCCGTGATCCTCGAAACCGGCCTGCACGGACCGGCTCCAGCCTACGCCTTCGGCTGGAGTTTCGGCTGGACAGTCGGCTTCACCGTCGTCGCGCTGGTTGCGGCGCTGTGGTTGCCCGGTCAGGCGCCAGCAAAGGCGACCGCGAGCTGAGCGCTCCGTGCTCACGGGGGCTTGCAATCCTCAGCGTGACGGAATACTAAACCACATGGTTCAGTTTCATCCGACCTCTCGATTCGACACCTCGTTCGCCGCCATCTCCGACGCAACGCGCCGCGGGGTGCTCGAGCAACTCGGCCGTTCGGACGCATCGATCACCGAACTCGCCGAGCGCTTCGAAATGACCCTTACGGGCATGAAGAAGCACGTCACCGTCCTCGAGCAGGCAGGTCTGGTGACCACCGAAAAGGTTGGGCGTGTCCGCACCTGCCGCCTCGGTGGCCGTGGTCTCGAAGAAGAGGCAGCCTGGATCGAACGTTACCGCCAGATGTGGGCCACCCGGTTCGATGAGCTGGACAAGGTCGTCGAACAACTCATGCAGAAGGAAAAGTCCGATGGACGCACTACAGACAAATGAACAATCCTCAGCGCCGGTCACCACGACGGATCGCCGGTCCGAGCGCGAGGTCGTCGTCACCCGGACGTTCAACGGCCCCGCGCGCATAGTCTTCGACGCCTGGACCAAACCAGAACTGATCATGAAGTGGTGGACGCCGAAATCCTTCGGCATCACCTTCATTTCCTGCGAGGCTGACGTCCGCAAGGGCGGAACCTACAAATTCGTCATGGGCCATCCCTCGTTCGACCAGCCGATGGCCTTTCACGGCCGCTACCTCGAAGTAGAGCCGCCAAAGCGCCTCGTCTGGACCAATGAAGAAGGTGTTGAGGGCTCGGTGACGACCGTCACTTTCGAAGAGAAGGACGGCCAGACACACCTAACCCTCAGCGACGTCTATCCATCCAAAGCCGCGCTCGACGAGGCAATGGCTTCGGGCGGCATCGGCGGCTTCCCCGAACAGTTCAACCAGCTGGATGTCCTGCTCCAGTCGGAAGCACGCGCGGCCTAGTCACAACTCCCGGTGGATGCCTGCATCCACCGGGTCACACCTTGCGCCGCAGCTGATTCCGCGCCACAGACGCCGGCATGTCTCCTGTTGATCTCCCTTGGCCGCATCTCGGCCTCGCTTTCGCTCTCACGGTCGCCATCTCCGCCCTCGGCTTTCGCCGTATCGACTGGTTCGTGAGCCTCGGCTACGCGTTTTCCATCGCGGCGCAGGCCATCGTCTTCGGCCTTCTGTATCGGGCCACGCTCGACCTCTGGACGGTCCTGCAACTGGTGCTGCTCTTCGCCTACGGTGCGCGGCTCGGCTTCTATCTCATCTCGCGTGAGGCGGCGCCGTCCTTCTCGGCCGAACTGGCTGCGTCCAAGGAACGCGGCCGCCACATCGCCGGCCTTGTAAAGATCGCCATCTGGATCTCGGTGGCGGCACTCTACGTCGCCATGTTCTCGCCCGGCCTGCTCTCGCTCTGGCAGCAGGCACAGGGTAGGGCGCTGCCCTTCATTCCACCCGGTCTCGCGATCATGCTGCTCGGTCTGGGCATCGAGGCGCTTGCCGACTGGCAGAAGGCCCGCTTCAAAGCCGCCAATCCAAAGCGCTTCGCCGATATCGGCCTCTACCGCCTCGTCCGCTCCCCGAACTATTTCGGTGAAATGGTCTTCTGGCTCGGCGCCCTGATTTCGGGCATCTCCGCCTACGCAAACCTCTTCGCGTGGCTCATCGCACTCGTCGGCTTCGTCTGCATCCAGCTGATTATGGTCGGCTCGGCCCGGCGGCTGGAGATCAAGCAGGCAGAGCGCTACGGCACTGATCCCGCCTACCAGCGCTACGTCGCGACGGTTCCGGTACTCTTCCCGTTGCTGCCCATCTTCTCGGTGCGCAACTGGAAGATCTACCTCGGCTAGCGCTCGGCCAGGCGCGGCATCAGTTCCACGAAGTTGCACGGCTTATGGCGGTTATCCAGCTGCGCGCGAAGGATACCTTCCCACGCATCGCGGCACGCGCCGCGCGAACCGGGCAGCGCGAAGACGAACGTCGTTCCAATTAACCCGCCCGTGGCGCGGGACTGCAGCGAACTCGTTCCGACCGTCGTTGCCGAATACTGGTGAAACAGCACCGAGAAGCCGTCCATCCGCTTCTGGAACAGTGGCTCCAGCGCCTCGGGCGTCACATCGCGTCCGGAAAATCCGGTGCCGCCGGTCGTGATGACCGCATCGATCTCCGGATCGTTGACCCAGCGCATCACATGTCCACGAATCTGGTGAATATCGTCGCGGCACATCGCGCGCTCGGCACAGCTGTGCCCGTCCGCTTCCATCAGCGACTTCAGCAATGCTCCCGCCGTGTCGGTTTCCAGCGTTCGCGTATCGCTCACCGCCAGCACGGCAATCGATAGCGGCGTGAAGGCGCGGCTCATGTCGAGCTCAGACTTGAACATCCTTGTCTTTCCCCTTGCGCCGTTTCTGCTCTGCCGGCGGCTCCGCCACACCAACAGGCTCGGCCTCGATGATTACGTCCGGTGACGGCGCAACGGGCTCTGTCGCCTCTGCCTCGACCGGCAGGTCCGCCTCGACAACCTCAGGCTCATCGAACTCTTCCTCGATGATCGGCGACACGCCCGGCGGCTCCACGGTGGCCACCACGATCGGCGCCTCGGGCTTCAGGGAGCCCGTCGCAACAGCGCGCGGCAAATCTTCCTGCGCGTCGTCCGAGCGTGGGTCCAGCGCGACGCTGCCCGGCGAGATGCCCTTCTCGGCATTCATCGCGCGGAAGCGGATACGCCCGTCGATCCGCACCGGCCGCACCTTCATGCGCAGGAACGCCGTCAGGGCAAGTGCGCCGTGGAACGTTGCCGTCACGAGGAACAGCCCCACGGGCTGATAGAGGTTCATCACAATTGCTGCGAGGGCAGGGCCGATGGCCAATCCCGTGCCGAGCATCAGCAGCATACCGCCCGCCACGCGGCCGAACTCGCCCTGCTTGGCGAAGTCGTTCGCATGCGCCACGGCAATCGCATAGATCGGATAGGCCGAGAATCCATACGCGCCGAACAGCAGATACATCAGCCAGCCGCCGCGCGGATTGAGCACCAGCATCAGAAATCCGATGACCGCGGCAATACCGCTCAGCCAGATAATGATCATCCGGCGGTCCATCTTGTCGCTCAGCCGCCCGGCCGGTATCTGCGCAATTGCGCCAAGCACCGCGGTGGCCGCGAACAGATAGGCGATGCCTGCAGCATCCAGCCCCTGATCATGCCCATAGACCGGCGCAAGCGTGCCGAACGTGCCGTTCGCCATGCCCACCGCGAACGCTGCAATCACCGCCAGCGGCGACGTCTTGTACAACAAAACGATGTCGAGCTTGGCAGAGGCGAGCGGCCGCGGTTGCGGCGTGGAGGTCAACGCGCTCGGCAGCACCGCGCAGATGAACGCGATGGCGCCGACCACGAATGGGATGTGGCTCGACACCCCGGTCACCGACATCGCCAGCTGGCCGAAGGTCGATGCCGTCATGTTGATCGTCGTGTAGATCGAAAAGATGGTGCCTCGGCTCTTGTTCTCGGCCACCTCGTTGAGCCAGCTCTCGACGATCATCGCGGCGCCCGCAAAGCAGAAGCCGGAGAAAGCGCGCAGCACGATCCAGCCGATGTCGTTGATCCACAACAGGTTCAGCAGGATTGTTACCGTCCCGATCGCCGCCATGATCGAGAAGGCGCGAATATGTCCCACCCGCTGCACCAGCATCGGCACCGTGATCGAGCCCGCGATGAACCCCACCGACCAGCCCGTACCGATCAGGCCCAGCGCCAGCAGCGAGAACCCTTCCTCGGCGCCGCGCACCGAAAGCAGCAGCCCTTGCAACCCGCCGCCGAACAGCAGCATGGCCGAACCGAGAAACAGCGCATAGATTTTGACGACGGAGGACATGGCCTATCCGGATGACGCGGCTGGCCGGGATTGTGCCGCAACCCACGCGATAACGCGTAAACGCCAGAAGTTTAAGGCCGTTTCCACGCACCCATCCGGTTTTTTGCCTAACGGCAGGTTGCCGGCGCTACACCAGCCCCTCGCGCACCATCGCCGCTTTCAGGCTCAGCATGTCCTTCCAGGCCTGGGCCTTGGCGCCGGGCGTGCGTAGCAGGAACGCCGGATGCATCGTCGGCAAAACCGGCCCGTTCCACTGCCCCACGTCGAGCGTCTTCCACGTCCCGCGCATCCGGGTGATACCCTGGTTGGTCGAAAACAGTGCCTGCGTCGGCACATTGCCCAGTGTCACCAGCAGCTTCGGCGCCACCAGTTCCACCTGCCGGTGCAGGAATGGCGCGCACAGCGCCAATTCCTCCGGCGTGGGGTTGCGGTTCCCCGGTGGCCGCCACGGCACCATGTTGGCGATGAACACCTTCGTTCGGTCGAGCCCGATCGCCGCCAGCATCCGGTCGAGCAATTGCCCGGCGCGGCCGACGAATGGCTTGCCCTGCACATCCTCCTGTTCGCCCGGCCCTTCGCCCACCAGCATGATTTTCGCCTCGGGATTGCCGTCGGCAAACACCAACTGCGTCGCCCGATGCTTCAGCCCACATCCGTCATAGGCGTTCATCGCCGCCTTCAGCGCCTCGAGTGTCATGGCCTGCGCTGCAATCGCCCGCGTCTCCGACGGATCGGTGCTCAGCGCCTGCACCG
The DNA here is from genome assembly GCA_040081185.1 of Devosia sp. Taxonomy (GTDB): domain Bacteria; phylum Pseudomonadota; class Alphaproteobacteria; order Rhizobiales; family Devosiaceae; genus Devosia_A. The sequence goes on from JBEBHC010000116.1 coordinate 5,074, forward strand.
GCGGAGGAGCTGCCACGGGAGCGCCCGGCACCGCGCGCGGTGGCAGCCTTGCAGGGGGCGAAACCTGCGATTGCGCGAACCGGTCCACCGGCTCGTCGCCCACGGCAACGTCAACGCCCGCCGCCCGATACCAGTCGAGCGCCGCCAGCATTTCGGCATCCGTCAGATTGTGGTTCACCGCCATCCGGTCCTTATCCCACGCCCCGCCGCCCGCCGGAACCCGGATGTTGGTCCGCCGGTAGAATTGCAGAGCACGAGCCTCCATGCGATAGGGCGCCACCCCTCTGCCGCCAGGAGCCGCCTTGGCCGACCGCGAAATCATCGAGACCGACGTGGTCATCGTCGGGGCCGGTCCCGCCGGCCTCGCGGCCGCCATCCGGCTGAAGCAAAAATCCCCGGACACTGCGATCACCGTTGTCGAAAAGGCGGCCGAAATCGGCGGCCACATTCTCTCCGGCGCCGTCATGGACCCCTCAGGTCTCACCGAACTCTTGCCCGATTGGCGCGAGCGCGGTGCCCCCGTCGGGCCCACCGTGAACAAGGACACGGTCCACGTCCTCACCCCGTGGCACGATATCCCGCTGCCCAATTTTCTGCTGCCGCCGCTGATGAAGACGCACGACGGCATCATCGTCTCGTTGGGCGATCTCGTGCGCTGGCTGAGTGACCAGGCGCAGGCGATGGGCATCGACATTTTCCCCATGACCGCCGCCGTGGATGTGCTCACCAATAGTGCTGGGGCAGTCGAGGGCATCGTCACCGGCGATCTCGGCGTCGACAAGGCCGGCAATCCCAAACCCGGCTATGCGGCGGGCATCGGCATCAAGGCGAAGTACACCTTGATCGGGGAGGGCGCTCGCGGCTCGCTCGCCAGGCAGTTGATCCACCGCTTCGGTCTCGATGCGAAATCGTCGCCGCAGAAATACGGCCTCGGCATCAAGGAAGTCTGGGAGATCGACCCAAAGCTGCACCGCGAGGGCCGCGTCGATCACTATCTCGGCTTCCCGCTCGACGACACAACCGAGGGTGGCGGCTTCTGCTACCACGCCGGCAGCAACCGGATTTACCTCGGTCTCATCACCCACCTCGATTACCGCAACCCGACGATCTCGCCCTTCGGCGAGTTCCAGCGCTTCAAGACGCATCCGTCCATCGCGCGGCTGCTCAAGGGCGCCACCCGCATCTCGTACGGCGCCCGCGCCATCACGTCGGGCGGCTGGCAGTCCATCCCCGATCTCGCCTTTCCTGGCGGTGCGCTCATCGGCTGCGCCGCCGGCTTCATGAATGCGCCGCGCATCAAGGCCATCCACTCCGCCTTCCGCTCCGGCATCGCAGCCGCAGATGCGGTGGCCGACGCCCTGTCCGCCGGTCGCGCCAATGACAGGCTCGAGACACTTCAGCAGCGCGTCCTCGACACCGGCATCGGCCGCGAACTGTTCCGCGTCCGCAACGTCAAACCGCTCTGGGGCCGCTTCGGCACTATCCTCGGTGTGCTCCTCGGCGGCATCGACATGTGGGTCAATACGATCTTCCGCTTCTCGCCCTTCACGCTGAGGCACAAAAAGCGCGACGCCGATTCCCTCTGGCCGCTCGATGCCGTCCACGCCAAGACCTACCCGCGCCCCGATGGCACCACCACCTTCGATCGCGCCGCGTCGGTGTTCCTCGCCAACATCGCCCATGACGAAGACCAGCCGGTCCATCTCCGCCTTGCCGATCCCGCGGTGCCCATCCGCGACAACCTGCCGGTCTATGGCGAGCCGGCGCCGCTCTACTGTCCCGCCGGTGTCTATGAGTTGGTCGAAACCCCAACCGGCCCGGCCTTTCGCATCAATGCCGGCAACTGCGTCCACTGCAAAACCTGCGACATCAAGGATCCCGCCCACAACATCACCTGGGTGCCGCCCGAGGGTGGTTCAGGGCCCAATTACATCGGTATGTGAGCAATTGTGACTGCCGTCCGGCCTTGCGGCGCGGCCCTGAAATAGCCCATCTTGCCGGGCCTAAATCGCCGCTCTCCCGGAGATCGCAAACCTCGTGAACACCCCGTCGCGCCTTGCCGCCGCTCTTTCGCTGGCCGCTCTTCTGCTCACCACCGCCCCCGCCGGCGCCGCCTCCAAGCCGGGCTCCTTCGGCGCCTTCATGGCGGGCGAACAGGCACTCGGTGAATTGCGCACCGGCGACAGTGTCAAATTCTTCCGCGACGCCATCGCCGCCGAATCCGACAATCCGGTCGTGCTGCAGCGCGCCTTCGTCGCCTTCGCCACCAACGGCGAAATCGACCTCGCGGCCAACACGGCGCAAAAGCTGCTCACTTTCGATCCAACCAACCAGATGGCGCGCGTTGTCGTCGGCACGGATGCGCTGAAGCAGCGTCGCTACCCGGCGGCCGTCAGTGTGCTCGAAACACTCGGCGCCGACAGCTTTGAGGCGATCACCGGTGTCATCGTCAAAGCCTGGGCGCTTACCGCGCAGGGCAAGCTCGACGAGGCTTATGCGCAGCTCGATGTTGTGTCCCGCGGCGGCCTCGAGGATTTCCTGCTGTTCCACCGCGCCGTGATGGCCTCCGTCGCCGGCAAGCCCGACCTTGCCGTTGAGTACATCACGCAGGCGCACGATATCGATCCGCTGTCACCGGACGTCGTCGAGGCCTATGCGCGTATCCTCGCCAATGCCGATCGGTTTGATGAGGCCAAGGCCGCCATCGCGACCTACGAGGCCCAGGGACTGAGCCATCCATTGGTCGAAGCCGTGAAGGCGGATCTCGATGCGGGGCGTAGGCCGACCCCGCTCGCCTCGACCCCGCAGCAGGGCGCCGCCGCGATGTTCTACGCCATCGGCATCGCCTTCGCGCGTGAGGAGAGCAACGATGTGGCCATGGTGTTCCTGCGCCTCGGCCGCTACCTCGATCCGTCGGCCGACCTCATCACCTTCGGCATCGGTCAGCTCTACGATGGTGCCGGCCAGCACGACGCGGCGAACATCCTTTACGAGACCATCCCCGACAACTCGCCCATCAAGGGCATGGCCACCGTCCGCATTGCCGGCAATCTCGACGCCATCGGCGACCGCCCCGAGGCCATCTCGCGCCTGCGCGAAATCATCGGCGAACACCCCGACGACCTCGACGCCATCTCAGTGCTCGGCGACCTGCTCCGCGCCGACAAGCAATATCTTCCTGCCGCCGACGCCTACACGCAGGCCCTGGCCACGACGGGCGGCACCACCCCCGGCGACTGGCGCTTCTACTATGTGCGCGGCATCGCCTATGAGCGCGGCGGCGAGTGGCCCAAGGCCGAGGCTGATTTCCGCAGAGCGCTCGAGCTCCGCCCCGATCAGCCGTCTGTGCTCAACTACCTCGGCTATTCCTGGGTTGATCAGGGCATGAACCTCGACGAGGCACTCAAGCTCATCGAGAAAGCCGTCGCCGCGTCGCCGCGCGATGGCTACATCATCGATAGTCTTGGCTGGGCCTATTACCGCCTCGGTCGTTACGACGAAGCCGTGGTCGAACTCGAAAAGGCCGCCATCCTCAAGCCCACCGATCCCGAGATCAACGATCACCTCGGTGACGCCTACTGGAAGGTCGGCCGCAAGCTCGAAGCGAAGTTCCAGTGGCGGGTCGCGACCGCGGTGGACGAGGAGGGCGACGTCAAGAAACGCGCCGCCCCCAAGCTCGCCAACGGCCTCGATGCCGTTCCCGTCACTGCCGAATCCGCGCCCATCGTCGAGCAGGGCGCCCCGGAACGCCCCGCATGGACGATCTTCTAGTCGAGGCGGCCCCGGCTAAGGTCAACCTCGCGCTCCATGTCACCGGTCGCCGGACCGATGGCTACCACACCCTTGAGAGCCTCGTGGCCTTCGCCGGCATCGGCGATGAGCTTGAGGCGCGCTCTGCGCCAGCCGACAGCCTCAAGGTAACCGGCCCCTTCGCTCCGGCACTGGGCAATGGTGATGGCAACCTCGTCACCCGCGCCGTCGCCGCATTCCGCAGCCGCTGGCCACACGCGGTGGAGCAGGGCCTCTCGCTCACACTGCGCAAGAACCTGCCCGTCGCCGCCGGCCTCGGCGGTGGGTCCGCGGATGCGGCTGCAGCGTTGCGCCTCATGGCCGACCTGTCATCTCAACCCATCGCGCCGCGCGACCTGTCCGCGCTGGCGCTCTCGCTCGGCGCCGATGTCCCCGCTTGTCTTCTGTCCCGCCCCTGCGAAATCCGCGGCGTCGGCGAGATCATTACCCCGCTCGCCGCCTTCCCAGATTGTCACGCCGTGCTGGTGAACCCACTGGTGCCGGTCGTCACCGCAGATGTATTCCGTCGTCTGCAGAGCCGCGACAACCCGGGCCTACCGGAACAGACAGACCCGATGAACCGTCCCGTCCAACTCGGCATCTGGCTCGGCGAGACTCGCAACGATCTTGAACCACCGGCTATCGCGATGGTGCCGCAGATCGGCGTGCTCATCGGTCATCTCGCGAAGGTCGAGGGCTGTATCCTCGCACGCATGTCCGGCTCGGGCGCCACCGTGTTCGGCCTCTTCGGCTCCAGCGCGCGCGCCCACCAGGCCGCCCATGATCTTCGAGACAAGTTTCCCGGCCACTGGGTCGCGGCCGCGCCGTTGCTGGCGCCCTGACGAAACCGGCCTAGTAGGCCCGGCTCACGTAGAATTCCGCGATGTCGGAAAGAATATCCCGCATCTCGCTCGGCGGGATTTGCTCCAGCGCCGCACGCGCCAGCCGCACATGCTCGTTGGCCTTGTCGACGCTGCGGTCGAGCGCCCCATACCGGGTCATGATCCCGACGATCTCGGCCAGCGTGGCATCCGATGCATCGGGCTTCCCCAAAGCTTCGGAGATCACCGAGCGCTCGCTCTCGCTGCACGCCTGCAGCGCGAGGATTACCGGCAGCGTCATCTTGCCTTCGCGCAGGTCGTCGCCGGTGTTCTTGCCCATCG
>JBEBHC010000117.1:0-9990 GCA_040081185.1 Devosia sp.
GCCGAGCAGCTTGCCGGAGGGCGGCACGTCGGCGATTTCAGTGTTTTCAGCCATGGGAACCCGGTAGCTGTCGGGGCTCGGAAGGGCAAGGAATCGATGAAGCTCACCTGGTTCGGCGGCACGACGCTGCGGATTTATATTGGCGGCTCGATTGTCGTCGTGGACCCGGATGGTGCGCCCGCGAATGTGCGGCGCGAGGAACTGCTCGGCGGGGCGGATCATGTCGTTTATCTGACGGCGACAAACCGCCCGATGGTCGACCCGGATCATTGGCGCCAAGCCGTGTCGCGACCGCTCGATGCCCCTCCGCCGATCGAGATCGCGAGCATCGGTGCGTCGACGCTGTTGGTTTCGGCCCCGGGAGACCCTCCGCTGCTGGTGGCTGATGTTGCAGTGCTGCCGCATATGGGCCGATGGGTCGATGGCGCGGTGTTTGTCCTTTTCGGCAATCGGGGCATCGGGTTGACGAGGGATATCGCCGTGCGCGACCTGGCTCGACCGGCGCTCACGGCGCTTGCCGCCGGCGAGGCGGACATCGATCGGTTGTTCGACGACCTGCTCGGACGGGTCGATGACCTGAACGCGGCCAACATCGCTGCCCTTGAGCCGGGACTTGCCCTCGAGGTTTGAGCGCGGGTAATTACCGGCCAACAGGAGATTGCCATGTCTGTCGACGCCGCCACCGTAAAACGCATCGGCCGTCTCGCCCGGATCAGGGTGGAGGAGGGCGAGGTGGAGAAATACCAGGGCGAAATCAACGCCATACTGGGTTTCGTCGAGCAACTGAGCGAGGTCAATGTCGAGGGCGTCGAGCCGATGACTTCGGTCACGCCTATGAAGCTGCGCCGCCGCGAGGACGTGGTGACCGATGGCGGCTATGCCGACAAGGTGACGGTCAACTCGCCGCTCAGTGAGGACAATTTCTTCGAAGTGCCCAAGGTGATCGAGTAGTGGCTGTCACGGTCGGAATCGAGACGCCACTGCAGGACGATGTCCGCGAGCTGGTGGCGCTGCTGAACGAGCACCTGTTGCCGCTGTCGCCGGTCGAGTTCCAGTGGAAGATGACCGTCGACGAGATGGCCGGTCCAGAGACGACGGTGTTCGTGGCGCGCAACGAAAACGGCAGAGCCGTAGGGATCGGGGCGCTTAAGCTGGCGGCGGACGGTCTGGCTGAGGTCAAACGCATGTACACACGGACAGATGTGCGCGGTCAGCGTGTCGGCTCGGCCTTGCTCGACGCGATCGAGACGCTTGCCCGAAGCCAGGGTGTGACAAACCTGATGCTCGAAACCGGCACGGGTCCGGGCTTCGAAGGAGCGTTCCGGCTCTATGAGAATTCCGGCTTTACCGTGCGCGGCGCGTTTTTCGACTACCCCGACAGCGAGTGGTCTCGCTTCTACGAAAAGCCGCTGAATCAGGGGGTTGCGGCCTGAGGTTGCGATAAACGCTGCAGCCTTATAGGAACGCCTGAAACCCCGCCTTCCCCGGAACCGCCTTGACCGATCTCACCAAGCTCAGCCTTGCCGAAGCCCGTAAGGGACTGAAGGAAAAGCAGTTCTCAGCCACAGAGCTGACCGGCGCGTATCTGGCCGCCATCGAAACCGCGAATCCCAAACTCAATGCGTATGTCGCGGTGACCGCCGACAAGGCGATGGAAATGGCGAAGGCGTCGGACGAAAAGCTGGCCAATGGGCACGGCGGTTCACTGGAGGGCGTCCCGCTCGGCATCAAGGACTTGTTCGGCACCAAGGGCGTCCACACCCAGGCGGCCAGCCATATCCTCGACGGCTTCAAGCCGGAATACGAGTCGACGGTGACCGCCAACCTCTGGCGCGACGGCGCGGTCATGCTGGGCAAGCTCAACATGGACGAGTTCGCGATGGGCTCGTCCAACGAGACGTCGTACTACGGCCCGGTCGTGAACCCGTGGCGCTCCTCGGGGTCCAACGCGCAACTGGTGCCCGGCGGCTCATCGGGTGGTTCCGCTTCGGCCGTAAGCGCCTGGCTCTGCGCGGCGGCGACAGCCACCGACACCGGCGGTTCGATCCGCCAGCCAGCGGCGTTCACCGGCACGGTAGGCATCAAGCCGACCTATGGCCGCTGCTCGCGCTGGGGCGTGGTGGCCTTCGCATCCTCGCTCGATCAGGCTGGGCCGATTGCGCGTACTGTCGAGGATGCAGCGATCATGCTGACCTCGATGTCGGGCTTTGACCCCAAGGACTCGACCAGCGCCGAACTCGCCGTGCCCGATTTCGCGGCCGCGGTTGAGCGCGGCGTGAAGGGCCTCACCATCGGCATTCCGAAGGAATACCGGATGGACGGCATGCCGGCCGAAATCGAGGCGCTTTGGCAGCAGGGGATCGCCTGGCTGAAGGCCGAGGGTGCGAGCGTTCGTGATATCTCGCTGCCGCACACCAAGTACGCGCTGCCAGCCTATTACATCGTGGCGCCGGCCGAAGCGTCGTCCAACCTCGCGCGCTATGACGGCGTGAAGTACGGCCTGCGCGTCACCGGCAAAGACATCACCGACATGTACGAACTCACCCGCGCCAAGGGCTTCGGTGCCGAGGTGCGGCGGCGGTTGATGATCGGTACTTACGTGCTGAGCGCCGGATACTACGACGCCTATTACGTGCGGGCGCAGAAGGTCCGCACGTTGATCAAGCGCGATTTCGAGCTGGCTTTCGCCGACGGCATCGACGCCGTTCTGACACCTGCAACGCCGAGCGCCGCCTTTGGCATCGGCGACGAGGACATGAATGCCGACCCAGTGAAAATGTACCTCAACGACGTGTTCACGGTGACGGTGAACATGGCCGGGCTGCCGGGCATCGCCGTGCCCGCGGGCAAGGACGCCGCCGGCTTGCCGCTCGGCCTGCAGCTTATCGGTAAGCCGTTCGACGAGGAAACGCTGTTCGCGGCGGGACGTGTCATCGAGCGCTCCGCCGGGATAGACTTCGCCCCCGACAAGTGGTGGTGAGCATGGCCGAGCCGGATATCTTTACGACTGCCGATTTCCGCGACGTCCCCAAGGACATGAGCAAGCCGTTGCAAGCGCTTTGGTGGGTCCGCAAGGGCGAGTTCCGTATGGGTCCGGAATGGGAAGAAGCCCACGCTATCGTCCAAGCGATGGAGGGAACGCCGGAATTCGACTGGGTGCACGCGCTGCTGCACTGGATCGAAGCCGACATGGGCAATGCCGACTACTGGTATCGCCGGGCGGGAAAGAAGCGTTCCGCCCCCAGTGTCAAAGCCGAGTGGGAAGTGATCGCGACCGCACTGAGCGGGCTGACGAAGCACTAGCCGCCGGGCGCTGCATCCTTGCGGGTGAAGGCGATGACGCCGATGCGACGCACGCTCAGGTCTTCGCGTTCCCATATGGTGTCCGGAAAACCGGAGGCAATCTTTGCGCTCTCGGGCTCGGGAAAGACACCGATCACGCGGTGGGCGCTTGCCGGCAACGCTACGGGATCGCCTCTGTCATTCGGTGTCACAAGACAGGTTGGCGGGTCGCCAAGGTAGTAGAGCAGCGAACTCCTGAAGTAGGCGGGCGTAACGACGACACAGTCTGTTTGCGCCGACTGAGAGGCGACCACGCGCGCGGCCGCTCGCCAATCCTGCTTGGGTGGCTGCCAGCCATAGCGATAGGCCATGACAAGGCAGAACACCGTGACTGCAGCGACCACGAGTCGCCGCAGCATCACGCGACCCGCCAGCCGGACAAGGCCGATGGCAGCGAGGGCGACGAAAGGTGGCAAGCTGCCGATGATGTAGCGGCCAAGTAGGACGGGCTCCACCAGGAGCGACGTCATGATGCCCAGTACGATAGGCAGGACCGCCGCTATCGCCATGAACAGCAGGTGCGGCGGTTGCAGCGGCACCGGCAACTGCGCGTCGCTTCGCATTCTGGGCCAGACCAGCGCGACCAACCCGATCAGGATCAGCAACATTCCGTAGGACCCGCTCATCAGGTTCCAGAGATTGTCGATGACCGAGACCGCCGAGATGGACGGAATCCAGAAGCCTTCGTCGGTTAGGGTCTTGGCGCGGTTGAGGAGAACCGCGGCCCAGGGAAGGAAGGCGAGGGCAGGGATGACCTGCCACGCGGCAAGTGCAAACAGCCGGCGCCACCGCTTGAGAAAGACCAGCGTAATGACCCCGGCCCCGGCAAGGATCGAGATCCAGTCCAGCGGCCCGAAATAGTGCGAGTAGAGCAGCGCGACGCCGGAGCCCAGCATCCACCACGGCCGCGTCGGAACAGGTGCCGTGATGTAGCGCAGCACAGACCACCCAAACACCGTCGCGCTCAGTGCGAGCAGGGCATACATCCGCCCCTCTTGCGAGTACCAGATGAGGAACGGTGACACCGCCACGATGAACGCAGCGAGCAGCCCGGCGGTCCGGTTTCCCGCGAGCGAGGTCAGTGCGTAGATCGCCGGGACAGTGGCAATGCCAAGCAGGAGTGCGGGTAGGCGGATGCCGAATGCACCTTCGCCGAACAATCGCATCGAAATGGCGATGAGAATGTTCTGCAGCGGTGGGTAATTGTCCTGTGCCGTCCTGGTGAGCAGCTCCAGGAACGTGCCGCGGGATTGCTCCCAGCTGACGATTTCGTCGAACCACAGGCTCTGTGCCGTCAGGCTGCTCGCGCGGATAGCGGCGCCAAAAAGCGTGATTGCACCCAGGACGAGCAGGGTGCGCCGCTCCTCCGTGAGCTTACCCCAGCGCATTTAAGCCTTGCTGTCGGCCAACCACATCCAGAAGCTGATCGTAAGTGTCGAACAGGTGATCCGGCTTGGCACCTTGCAGCGCACGGCGCGAGTTGTAGCCGAAGGTGATCGAGCCGCAGGTGAGCCCGGCGCTGCGCGCGGCTTCAACGTCCCGCACTTCGTCGCCGACGGAAATCGTCTCGGCTTCGCTGGCCTCGGCGCTGCGCAGCACGCGGTGGAACTTGTCGGCCTTGCCCCACAGCGACGCCCCGCAGGCATAGATGTCGATGAGGCCCGCGGCAGCCGAGCCGAGAACTTGCCGAACGTTGCCCTCACCGTTGGAGCTGACGAGCGCGAGTTTCACGCCTGTCGAATGCAGCGCAGCGAGCATCTCGGTCGCACCGGCAAACAGGGGGATCGTGTGCATGGCGTCGGTGAACAGGCCGCGCACGTAGATGGCGATGGACGGCAACTGCCAGAACGGCACGCCCAGATAGGTGAGGGCATCCCGGCTCGACATGTCGCGAAGCGCGGGAATGTCCTCGGGCTTAACGCGGCTGATGTTGAATCGGTCGGCAATATGGTCGAGCGAAGAGAGGAACCAGGGAAAGCTGTCGGCCAGCGTACCGTCGAAATCGAAGATGGCGAGGCGGTAGCGGCTCATGAGGCTGTGTGCGGTCTCCCGCAAAAAAGGTCAATTGGTGCGCGTCAACCTCTGAAGCTGACGACTGCGCCCGGGCCGCTGGCGGCGACATCATCGTTCAGCTTGTTGACCAGCACATCGACCTCCATGCCGAGGTAACTGCCGGCCGGACCTGCGTAAGAGCCGGAAAGCGGCCGCGCCTGACTTGGATCGCGCGCCACGCCGACCCGGATCAGGTCCTCGTTGCCAACAATGCCATTGGTTGGGTCAAACTCGACCCAGCCGGCACCGGGCAGGAAAATCTGCACCCAGGCATGGGTGGCTCCGCCCCCCCGTATCGTGCCCTTCTCGCGGGCTGGCACGTAGATGTAGCCGGTGACGAACCGTGCCGCGAAGCCGAGTATCCGTGCGGCTTCCATCATAAGCAGCGTGAAGTCCCGGCAGGTGCCACTGGCTTTTTCGAGCGTGACGGCAGGGCGCTGCGTACCCGGATCGGTGCGCCGAGAATAGCGGCACGTTTCGCGCACGGCGTTGGTCAACCGCAGCAGCAGTTCGGCTGTGTCAGTTGTACCGCTGTCGGGGACGATACTGCGCGCCCACTCGGCAACCGCCGGATCGGGGTAGTGCACGGCGCGGTAACCGGCGAGATCGATCAGCAGGTCCGGATCATAATCAAACGGCCAGGATTGGCCGGAATCATCGAGAGGGAAGCGCGTCCCGGAGTGAGGCGTATGCTCAAGTGTGATGTGGCTCTCGAAGGTCAGCTCTTTGGCACGAACGTCGCTGAAGCGCGCGATGGCGATCTGGTTGTTGAACACATCATGCAGCCAGCTCACCTCGCTCGGTTCGGGTGAAATCTGCCGCTCGGCGAGGATCAGCCGCTGCTCCTGGCTGTCACGGGGCCGAAAAAGCCAACGATGGGTGCCGAATGCCACCGGCTGCGAGTAGCGATACGTGGTGCGGTGGTGAACTTTAAGAATTGGCATGGAGGCACAACGGTGTAGCCGCCGTGCCGGTTGCGCATGGAACTTTCGGGCCGGAATGGGGTTAGCGAGCACATCCCAAGGGGCAGAACATGCGTTTTTCCATCGGTTCGGAACTGAACTACCGCGCGCTGCGCGACACGACCATGATCCTCAACATCGAGGCGCAGGAAGGGGCCGGTCAGCGTGTGCTGAGCGAGAGCTTCACCGTCTCGCCCAACCTGCCGTCCGAGCGCCACGAGGTTGCGGAGACCGGCAACCGCTATCGCCGCCTGATGCTCCAAGCCGGCATTTCGTACTCCGTCAGGTACGCGGCAGAGGTCGAAACGAGTCCGGTTTTTCATCGTCCGGACCGGGTAGGGCAGGTGCCGGTGTCGGAACTGCCGCTCGGGGTGATGAACCATCTCTTCGCGTCGCGCTACTGCCAGTCCGACCAACTCGGGCGCTTCGCCTGGCGGCGCTTCGGCGAGGTGGAGGAAGGGTATGCGCGGGTCGACGCGATCTGCGACTGGATCCACGAGAACGTCGATTACCTCGAGGGATCGAGCAACATCAGCACCTCCGCCTACGACACCTTCACGACACGCGCCGGTGTGTGCCGGGACTTCGCCCACCTGGGGATCAGCTTCTGCCGCGCACTCGGTATCCCCGCCCGCTTTGTCTCCGCCTATGGCTGGAAGCTGGAGCCGCAGGATTTTCACGCAGTGTTCGAGGCCTTCCTGGACGGACGGTGGTATCTCTTCGACCCGACGCGCCTGTCCCCACCCGAGGGGCTGGTGCGTATCGGACTTGGGCACGACGCGGCGGATACCGCTTTCGCCACGTTCTTCGGTCAGATCGAGAGCGATCCCAAGACCGTCTGGATGAACGAAATCGGCCCGGCAGCCTCGCACGAGGACAAGGCAGTCAGTCTCAGCGCGGCGTGATGGGAAAAGCTAACGCGATCCCGCAGCCCCAAGGGGGATTCGTCTGCGGGATCGCGTGAGCGTCCAACGATAACTTAAGCGTCCATCTTCGGTTCCGAGCTTATCGGTTGTCGAATTCCGATCGCACCAGATCGAGTCCGCGCCGCGTGATGCGGTAGGGCCCGCTGTCGCGCGAGGCGATGGTGTGACGGCGCTTGAGCTTCTTGAACAAAAGCAGATCGATGCCGGGCAGCACGAAGCCGTCCCGATTGATGCAGGTGACGCCATCGATGCGGCCGCGCGCATTTCTGGACGGCGCAATGACGCCGCCTTGAGCCAGCACGTGCAGCACGCGCTGTTCGTCTCGAGATATGTCCATTTGAGTGGGGAGTCCGGGATGCAATTGCACGAGACACCGTCCGCATCGCGCTGGACGGCGTCCTTTCCCAACAACCTCATCCGAAAACGGATGAGGCCCTAGCAGGTCTCCACAATGCTAGTCATCGTTCGTACTCCAGGCGGAGCGCGATTACCGCGCGTCCGCTGAACGCGAAATGAATATGCCCGCGGTAGAAAAAATCAAGCTCAGCCCGCCGGTGGCTGGGCCGGTGGTGCCTGCTCTCCGAGACCGCCCGGCAGCGACTTGATGTACTGGTAGAGCGAGCGAACCTCGACTTCGTTCATCTCATGCACATTGTACCAAGGCATCGGCGGCATGGCCTTGAAGGTATCGCTGAACGTGACCCAATCGTCCTCGCTCATCTTCTCGACAGTGAGCCGCAGGTTCTTCGCAAAGGTGGTGCCCCACGGGCCTGCGAAGGGCATGGGCGAACCCATCAGTGCGACATTCGGGTCTACCATCCCGCCACTCTCGTTGTAGCCGACGGTGTGACAATCGTGGCAGCCGCCGATGATCGAAACATGAAGCCCGTTTTCAACGGACACATCCTGTGCTGACACTGGGGCGACCAGCAAGGCGAAGCCTGCCAGCGGCGCTGCAAGTCTGAGAAACATGACGCAATACCTCATCTTATCAGGGGGTTAGCGAACCAGCACAACGTAAGCCCGCGCCGGGGATCTCGGCAAGGCCAAGCGTATTGAATGATGCGGTTGAAATCGTCCGCCCGGAGGTGCAAATCGACTCAGGACAATCAGAGACCGCATCGTGACCAAAGCCTCCGCTGACTGCATCACCAAGGAAGACGTGCGCGCTGAACTCGATCGCATCGACAACGCGCTGCTGACACTGTTTGCCGAGCGGCACGGCTATGTGACGCGAATGGCCGAAATAAAGACCGACCCGCACGAGGCGCACGACCCGGTTCGCATCGCCGCCATTCTCGCCAAGCAGCGCAAGCGCGCCGAGGAAATAGGCCTCGACGAGGACCAGGCAGAACTGATCTGGAAGACCCTGATCGAGTGGAACATCAACTACGAAAAGGGGATAATCGTCGCGAGGCGATCGCGGGCCTGAAGTGACCCGAAAGGCACTGTCCAAACCGGACGCAGAGTGTCTATTGTTCGATATGGTTCACACTGGCGCGCGGCACGCTGATGTCTCTCACACTGCACATCCGTAAGGCGATTTCCGGCGAGGTCGAGACTCTGGCCGATATCGCGTTCGTCGCATGGGAACGCGATCTGTTGCCGTTCCTCAACGGTCCCGCAGCATCGCGCAGTGCGGAGCGCGCCCGGCTGTCGCAGGCAGCGCATGACGGGCTCGATCGCATCATCGTCGCCGAGGTCAATGACGTTGCAGTTGGCTGGTGCCAGCGTGCACGCGGCCGAGCCTACATCCCGTTCCTGTTCGTCGCACCGCTGATGCAGAACCAGGGCGTCGGTACCGCGCTCCTCAAGCGCATGGAATCCATGCTGGAGCTCGAAGGCGCCGACCGGGTGCTTCTCGATACGCTTGCCGACAATGTGCGCGCCGTGAATTTCTACCAACATCAGGGATATTCCATTCTTGCGCTCAAGCAGGAAGGCCAGCCCGGTCGCGATCCGCATATGGGCGTCCGCCTCGAAAAGCGGCTGAGCCCTTGGCGGGGTCCGATCTCTGACATCGAGTAGCGGCAAGTCCAATTGACCGTAGTGACCGTTCGATGGGCCGAGCCGGGCGAAGGCTCTGCGCTTGGCGGAACTGTCTTTGCGACCCGGGCGGCAAGCGAGTTTGCCCCAGATGACGCAGGTCGCGTCGGGAGGGCGCTTCCCGGGCACTTCATGCAGAAATTCGCTCAGACGGCCTGCAAAACGCCGCGCTGGAGACGCTTGCCGGGAACACTGGGCGATCCGGTTCTATGAGCGGCGGGGTTACGCCGCTATATGGCGCGGCCAGCGGTTTTCCAGCCAGCTTGGTTATGCCATAGACAAAGTCAGACAGAACAAGAGCCTAGTCCTTTGACCCTCATCGACACGCGCACACCCAACCCCAAGAGCTTCATCAAGGGCCAGACCGGCGATTGGGAAGTGATCATCGGCATGGAAGTCCACGCTCAGGTGACGTCCGAGAGCAAGCTATTCTCCGGCTCATCGACCGAGTTCGGCTCGCCACCCAATGCCAATGTGAGCTTCGTCGATGCGGCGATGCCCGGCATGCTGCCGGTGATCAACGACGAGTGCGTGAAGCAGGCGGTGCGGACCGGGCTCGGGCTCAAGGCGCAGATCAACAAGCGCTCGATCTTCGACCGCAAGAACTACTTCTATCCGGACCTGCCGCAGGGCTACCAGATCAGCCAGTTCAAGGACCCCAT
>JBEBHC010000016.1:0-34919 GCA_040081185.1 Devosia sp.
GCGGCCGGCGAGGAGCGCGCCGACATTGCCGCCGCGACCACCCGTCTCGTCGCCATCGCCGACAGCGCCGCCCCCATCTCCATCGCCGAAGGCGGTTTCGCAGGCCTCGAAGCTGCCTACGCCGCAGTGGCAAGGCTGATCCTCTAGGTCAACGCATCGTGCACGGTGCGCGATTGTTCGTCGTACAGTTGCCGCAGGGCAAAACAACAAAGGCCTGTTGGCTGGCTAACCAGCCCCACGGGCTGGCGTGGAGCCGCACACCAAAGCCCTGCCATTTAGGAGGAACTACACGACCTCTCCGAGCGATGAAATCGCAAGCGCGTGGTTCTTCGATCCATGCTTAGTGGGACGTTTGAGTTCGCATTGACTCGCGGCGCGGATGGGAGCAGTGAACCAGCGGTTCCTGATACCTGCCCCACGAGGGTGAAATCGGTTCTGAGAAACTAGATCGCTCCTCTCCTTTGAGGCGGTTATTGTAACGCGAGCACCCATGAGAAATCCGCCTCACAAAAGGTGAGTTCTCTACGGCTCCCAATCCTTCTATCCAGGGTTCGATCGCCTCGGTCCTCCTGAAGACCGCCCTGCCCATCGTCCTGCTTACAAGCATGAACGGGCTGCTGACTGTCGTTGACGCCATTTTTCTCGGCGTCTTTGTCGGCGCCGACGGCCTGACAGCCGTGACAATGATGTTTCCCATCTCGATGCTGCTAGTTGCCGTTGCGGCGATGATCTCGACGGGAATGGCGAGCGAGCTGGGCTGGCTGCTCGGCGCTGGAAACATGGATGCTGCCAGACCGACCTTCGCCGGTGCTCACGGGCTTTCGATCCCTAAGAAGCCTTGTCGCAATGGCGCTGTTCGTGCTCTTCGGCTGGCCGTGGTTGCACTGATGGCGAACGGCTCGTCGAGACTCGCCTCGATGGGCCACGTCTTCCTCGCGATCTCGGTTTTACATCGCCGATCGCCTTCTTGCTGGCGGTGCACTCCGATGCTCTGCGCACGGAAGGCCGCGTCGGCTTCATGGCAATTGCGGGCTTGCTCGTGTCGATTGCCAATATGGGCTTCAACTACGTCCTCATCGTCTGGTCCGGCCTCGGCGTTGCGGGCTCAGCGGCCGGTACGGCGCTGGCCCAAGCCCTTGCCCTCCTGGTCATCCTGATCTTCAGGCGTACGGGTAGGGCGCGGCTTAATCTCAAGTTGGCGAATACGCGACATTGGCGATTGGTTGGACTCAGATGCTGGCGCTCGGAGTGCCACGGAGCGGCGGTCAAGCACTGGTGAGGGGCATCCCAAGACCGGCCTGACCTTAACACTCTCAAGTTGCGCGGGCGCTTAGTTGCGACCCCCGTAGTCTTCGCAGGGCCGCCTCATCCGTTCGGAGGACGAACTTGACCACGCCGGCAGGTTGCGACGCCCTTCCGAGCAAGGCAAGGCAAATGCGGGCTTCAGCCGTGGTGGACTGCAACTCCCGGCTTATGCGGCCGCGCGTGCTCCGGCGAAGTACACCCTCAGCTTGGTCACGGTCCGGCCAAGGAATAACCCTGACAGGATTGCGGAAACTGAGAGCGTGCTCAGATGCCAGGTTGCACTGGTGTTGAGTGTCGGAGCCAGAACGGGCACGACGTTGATGGCATAACGAAAGACAAGGACCACGAGGATCTGGGTGAATGACAACCACTCGCCGCGTAGCCACACCCGACCGTCGCTCAGACGGCGAGTAGCAGTACTCGGCTCGAGGTATGAGCCGGCCACGCTCCCGAAGATGAGGCCCAGAAGCATGACCGGTAGTGCACTTAGACCCGCGCCGACGAAGCTGAAGATCGCGAGAGCTGCTACCGCGAGAGGCAGCATAAGGACGCGCCAGAGCGGCGACATGCTATCGCGAGTGCGCCGAAAACCCAAGAATAGCAGCAAGCCATAAAGCGGCCAGACCCAAAGAGGCGTGTGGATGATTATCGTGACTATGAGCGGAATCATCGGCGTCGTCCTTTACAAGGCGTCAGGGGAATGTCGGAGGTGTCAATGCGCGAAACGCCATGTCGCCTTGCCATTCGACAAGGCGACACGGATCTGGTCAGGCAGCCCCGAGATACTCATCTGACGTCCTTTCTGAGGGGTGATGAGGGAGTAGACGGCTGTTCCAGGGTCACGGAAATCAGCGGAATACCGAGATCGCGAATGCGATTGAGCAGCCCGTGAAGTGCGGGTTGGTCGGCAATCGCGGCTCGCAACGCAGTCGTACCGTCAGTCTCGTGACAAAGGCCGATGGCGTCGAGCTGATGGGCCCAGCGAGCATCGAGATGCCCTAGCAGGCGGATCTGATAGATTTTTGCGTCGTGCCGGTCGGGCGTGTTGGTCGTGGGCTTGGTCATCTGGCTTCCCATGCGAACGGGACGTTCGCATGGGAGCTGCTTGAGACCGGTGGTGGTGAGTACGCCTCACCACATCTGGTGATCCGTACAAATAAGTGTCGGGCGACGGCGATCAGCCGCGGACGAGGAGCTTCAACTCGTCGGCACGATGTACTGCGGACCGCCGATTGTTGACGCCAAGCTTCTCGTAGATGTTCTTGGTGTGGGTGCGCATAGTATTGAGCGAGATCATCAATTCGCGGGCGATCTCGGGGCCGCCGAGGTCACTGCGGAGGAGTCGCAGAACGTCGAGCTCGCGGTCGCTGAGCGCCTCGATCAGATCAGTGTGTGATGGAGCGATCCGCTCCATAGGGCCGAAGGCGGCCAGCAATTTGCGGGTGTAGGCGACGGTAATGCCACGCTTCAGCGCCGCTTTCAGCAGCGTGACTGTCCGTTCGTCGCCCTCGACAAACAGACGGACATAACCTTGAGGCGCGGCCAGCAAAAGCGCGCGCTCGAACGCAGCCAGAGCCGAATTCGCGTCGCCGCAACTCTGGTGCGCCAGAGCCTGGAGGATCGATATCTCGATCACAGTCCCGGTACGGCCGTTGCCGGTTGCGTCGTCGAGGAGACGCGCGAGAAGGCGAAGTGCATCGATGCTGCGCGAGTCCTGGGCGAGGAGCAGACGCGCGAGCGTCATGTGCTCATACTCGCGCAGATAGACGAGGTCGTCGTCGATGCCCAGCGCATTTTCGCGCTGCCAACGGAGCGCCTCGTCGATGCGGCCCTGGGCGATCCAGACGCGCGTTCGCATTGCCGAGATGGGCCGGACCGGCGGGAAGAAATCGCTCACATAGAGATGCTCAGCTTCGTCCAGCAGTTCGATGGCGCCGGCGAGGTCGCCTTCGTCGCGCCGCAACTGCGCAGCGGCTACCCTCCAGCGATAGGGATGTTGCGGCAGCCCGGCTTGCTCGCCCAGCTCTTCGCTTCTCGACAAATGCTTGTGGGCAGCATGAAAGTCGTTGCGCTCGCGATAGAGGTCAGAGAGGCCTGCGTGCATGTCGGCCGTGCCGCGCAGCGTTGGGCCGCTCTGCGCCGCCGCAAGCCGAAGCGCTTGCTCGCAGACCTCAATGGCTTCGCTCAGGCGGCCTCTCGCCCGGTTGATGTCGCAGAGCGCCAGGGAGACACCCAACACGTCGGGGATATGTCCGGCGCGCTCAAGTCCATCTCTGCCGGCACGCCACGCTTTACTGGCGGCATCGAGGCTGCCTCGCGACCAGTAGGCGATGCCAAGCATCGACGAACCTGCGGCGCGACCCACATGATCGCCAGCCGGTGCGAGCTCTAGCACTCGCGTGGCATGCTCGATGATCCCGGAGACGTCGCCACGGACCTGGGCAAGCGCGGCGCGATAAAGTTCGACCGCGCCGGCCAAACGTGGCAACTGAGCCTCATCGACAACGACTACTTCGTGCGAAGCGGTGCTCGCGAGCTTGGCGAGGGCAAGCTCGACATCGTGAAGCCGATCCTCGATACCGTCGAAGTCACCGAAAGAGACGAGCCCGCCGACAAGGCTGATGCCAAGCACGGGCCGGTTGCGGACAATTTCCCGTGGTAACAGCTTAGACCATCCGCGAAGGATGGCCTCGCCACGATTCTTCTGTGTGTCCGGAGCAGCCAGTTCAATGAGCCCCGCCGCACGCTCCAGGTCGTTGGCGAGAAGCGCATGCCGGATTGCGTCGAAGCGCTCACCCTGCTGCTCGTACCAGTCGCTGGCCCGCCGATGCAGCACGGGCAGCTCGGCGCGCACGTCGTCGGCCAAATGTGCAAGCAGAACATCGGCGAACAGGTGATGGTACCTGTACCATTGGCGCCGATCATCGAGCGGCACGATGAAGAGGTTCTGCCGATCGAGCATGTCGAGCATGGCTCTGCTGCCGCTACCGCCCGTTACCGCATCGCACAGCGGACCACGCAGTCGGCCGAGGAAGCAAGTGTGGAACAGGAAGTTGCGAATGTCGTCGGGGAGCCGCTGCAGCACCTCCTCGACGAGATAATCGACGATGTAGCGGTCGCTGCCGGCAAAGCCCGCGATGAAGGTCGCGGCATCGTCGCGCCCCTTGAGTGACAGGACCGCCAGCTGCAGCGCCGCGATCCAGCCCTCGGTGCGATCGCACAATAGAGCAATGTCACTCGCGGTCAAGCGCAGGCCGGTCGCGCCATCGAGATAGGCTGAAGTCTCGGCGGGGGTGAAGCGAAGATCGGCCGAGCGAATCTCGACCAGCTCACCGCGCGCCCGCAGCCGGCCGAGCGGCAATGAGGGATCTGCGCGCGTGCTGATGACGATGTGGATCTGTGGCGGCAGATGCTCGAGCAGGAAGCTGAGTCCGGTCTCGATGCCCGGATGATCGATGACGTGGTAGTCATCGAGCACGACATCGATTTCGATCGGCAAAGCGCTAAGTGCGTTGAGCAGTTGGGCGACGAACGTGTCCGGTGACTGCTCTGCTGCGGCCAGCTCAGGGAAGTCGGCACCGGCTGCCGTTGCCGCGTTCTGAAGCGCCGCAGTAAGGTGCGACCAGAACGCCGCCACGTCGTTGTCGGTGTGGTCCAGTGACAGCCACGCCACGCCCTTCTTGCTGTCGGTGCCAGCGAGCCATTCGGCGAGCAGCGTCGTTTTGCCGAAGCCGGCCGGCGCCGAAATAAGGGTGAGCTTTGGCTGGGTACCTCGTCGCATTCGCTCGCTGAGGCGCGGCCGCTCGATCAGCCCCGGTCGGAGCTTCGGCACAAACAGTTTCGTCGCGACAAGCGGAGTGATCATCTAGACAGCTTATCAGCCGCTTGCCTGGCCGCTGCACAATTCAGCAGAATAAAACCTCAGGTTTGACCCTGGAAAGCCCGCGCTCGAATACCGAAGATGAGGAGATAGAGCACCATCCAAATCTCGGCGACGGCGCAAGGGATCACTACGTAGCCATGGATCGCGCTTGCTAGGCTGGGCGCTAGAAATGCGGTCAGCACGTCGACCAAGTAGCAGGCGGCTCCGAGAATGAGCACAAAGCCAAGTGGCCGCGTGAACCGGCCAGACCTCAGCGTCAAATAGCCGAGCGGCGCGAGCCACAAGCCGAAGAACACCTGGGCGGCGAGGAGGCCGTGGTGTTGAACATCGACCAGAAGGCGGGCGATAGCTTCGGCTCCGTTGGCCCCAAGGGCATCGCGATAGCGGGGATCGGTCGCGACCTGCAGTCCCTCGAACAGGAAGATAACGTCAAGGCTCGCGATCGCCGCAGCGACAAGAACTAGACCCACCATCGCTCGCGCCGCACTTTGGTGCACGTGCCTGAGGAGCGCATAGAGCGTCAGGGCGAGACCGACAAAGAAGGCCTGGTCCAGCAGGTCGGCGACGACACCCAATCGAACCAGACTGGCATTGGCGACCAGGTTCTCAACCGTCGTCATCGTGCCAGTAGGGGCATAGATCTTCGGCTCGACGAAGCCTTCGGCAAAGCCACCGGCGATGCCGACGAGGAGATAGAACACGCCGGCGATGCGGGCAGTGCGCCGATCGATGGCGTCCGGGTTCGTTGGGAGGGCTTGCGTAGTCATGACTTCTCCTCGGATTGACGCTCCATGAATGGCCGTGGGACGAACCGACCACTGCGCCAGGCCAGGAACAGGACCACGGCGCCGACGGCAGTGCAGATCGTGAGTGAGGCGAGTGACGCTTCAGGGCCGAAGGCTCCGCCGGTCATCCAATCAGGCGAGTCGGCGCGCGGCAAGCTCGTTGCAAGCGCATCGCCGAAATCGCTGCCGGAGACGCGCGCGCCGAAGACATAGCCCTGCGCGAAATTCCAGCCGGCGTGAACGCCGATCGATACCCACAGGCGGCCCGTGAGCGCGTAGAACGCGCCAAGCATGACCCCTGCCTCGAGGGTGATGCAGGCTGTTGTGAACCAGGTCGCGCCGGGATTGCCGATGTGGCCGAGGCCGAACAATAGCGCGGAGATTCCGAAGGCGACCACAGGACCAAATGCACGCCACATCAGCCGCAGCACAACACCACGGACAAGCACCTCTTCGAGGACGCTCGACTCGATCGCCAGCCCGGCGGCGTGCCAGGCGGGCGCGGGCCCGTGAAAGGCCGTAGAGAAGGCGTCCGTTCCGAGCAATGCGAGCATGACCGATGAGAACATAACGACGCCAACCACCAACCCGGTTGCAGTGGCAAGTGGTGCTACGCGGGGATCAAGCTCTGCCGGCCAGCGCTGCTCGCCGACGCGAACCAGAAGGGCGTAGGCAACAAGGACGATGACCGCGCCAGCCGCCTTCGCCATAAACTCGAACGCCGGCATATGGGGGAGTACCTGCGCGAGCGCTTCCAATGACGGGCCGAAGGCGAGCATCACAGCGAAGACTAGAGCGATACCCCAGCTAACACTCCTCACTGGCAACCAATTGCCGGAGGCGAGAACCCCAGCGTCGCCCAAATCCAGCGCGTAACTCACAACCGCGACCTTTGCCGGTGGTTGCGCCATTCGGCGATGCCGAGGTTGAAGGCCCAGGCGCCGCCCATCAGCAGTGCATGGGTCAGCGCGTCCGGCTGTCCAAGGATCATGATGTAAGGGATCTGTATCAGCCCCTGCGTTCCCGCGCCCATGCCTATGGCATAGGCACGGCGCATCCAGGCCTGATGCTCGCTGACCTTTCGTTGCCTGATGGCGATGAAGCCAAGGACGATCGATAGCGCCATCGCCGCGCCGAAGGTGAGCCGAAACACATGCAGCAATAGCGGATCAACAGGGACGATGGCGTAGAACATCGCCATCCACAGGCCCGAGAGCGCCGCGACAAGACCGGCAACAACGAGGACCCGACCGGCGGCACGATGCCGGGTCGGCCAGCGCCTGCGAACTCCAGGCGAGAACTGGAAGGCGCCAACGACGCTGTAAATCGTCGCGCCGAAGATGTGCAGCACCACCGGGATCGGCGAGGCGAAGAAGCGAACGTTTCCGGACGTGATCTCGGCGCTGGTCGCGAGGGTCGTCAGTCGAAACGCGCCCGCGACTACCGGGATGAAGGCGAGAGCTAGAAGCCCGGCGGGGATCAGCCAGTCGGCAGGCGTTACGGACCGCCGTGGCCGTGATTGGAGAGCAAGATTCGTCATCGGAAACTCCCGTGAGGCCGGAGGGGCAGGCGACGTTTGCCGCCTGCCATCGGGTTCGCGACTAAGCGGTGGCGGACTGGCGCACGCCCACAACGTCGGTGGTCTTGTTGCGGCGACGTTCGACCCACAGCGTGTAACCGAGCCAGATCATGGCGATTCCCATAGGCACGGCGGCGTAGCGCTGGAGCGCATGCGGCAGCAGCGCGGCTGCGGGTGTGATCACCGCCGCGAACGACAGCATTAGCGCGGGCGCGCGCGGCAGCACCGCAGCGCGTACCGTCGCGATGCCGAACACCAGCCCGCCGAGCAGATAGCAGACACCGAGCGCCGCGTAGGCCGGGACGAACGGGCCGATGTTCATCGTGCCGGGATGGCCGTTGGCAACGCCGAGCGCGCTATCGACAAAGCCGGGGAGCGATGGCGCGACGATGGGCAGGACGAACAGCTCGGTGAACACGAAGCCGGCCTGAAGGAAGAATGAGACGATCAGAAGCGAGAACCCTGCGAGGCCGAGCCATCCGGCTCTCTCGGCCTGACGGGCATAAATTCCGGTGAAGCCGATGAGGAAGAACAGGCACATTGCAAATTTGAGGCCGATGATGATCGACCAGAGGCCGGTGGTGACCGACGCGACCTCGTCGGGCGGATGGACCGGCTGGATGCCTGCGAAGATGACTCCTGCAGCGATGGCCGCGAGGCCTGCGAAGCGGATGAGGCCGGAATTTGTGATCATTTGTTGTCTCCTTGGATTGTGTGGCGAGATGATAGGGCGCCGCTATGGGAGCAGAAGTTCAGCGGAAGGCTGATGTCGCGAAGTCACTGGATGCACTGCACGTGGGCTGGTATTCGGACGAATTTCGTTCGGCGCATGCGACTGATGAGCGCCGAGATGGTGAGCGCGCCTCACCACACGTGGTGATCCAAGAAGATAATCTGCCGGCCGGGCGAACCATCGAGGCGGCCAGCAGCAACCGGTCCTGCTGTCCAAGACCAGCACGCGCAGGTGCGGAACGCGCGCAGTTTGCACGTTGTCCGTCCTATGCGACCTAGCGCAGCCTTTGAACCGCCTGTCGGTCACGAGCTCATTGCGACGGTCAGGACGAGCAAGAGCAGAATTGCAACCAGTCGGGCTGCGCGCAAGGAGATTGCGCGATCCGTCGCACCGGGCTTGGTGCGTCGCCACCGAAGAGGGGCAACGGCAAGGCGACCTTTGCTTATCTCCAACAGAAAGCCCTACCGGTATGTGAGACTTTCTCGGGTAGCTGGTCAATTCCGCTGGAAGCAAAGCGGTTGGGGCTCATAGCGCTGGCCCTTGCCGGCAGGCGGTCACTCTAGAATATCGGTCTTCTAGGGTCTAGCAGATGATCGTAGGGACTGATCTACGGGCACGTCCCATGATATGTGCTAGGAACCAGCAGGGTTGAGGTAGTTTTTCGACTGCCGTAAAATGCCGACGGGGCGCGTAGCTTGATGCCCGCCCTTAGATTGCATCGAAGGCCAAGTCTGCGACGCCGACGATGCCAGCCCGGGGGCCGCACCGGGCGGGGACCAGTCGCACGCCCAGACGTGGGCCCAGATTGGGCAGAGCAGCGGTGATCGACGCGAGGTATCCGGGGGCAAGGCCAATGCCGCCGCCGACAACGATGCGCCGCGGATCGAGCGTGAGCTGAATGTCCTGGCAGAGTACCGCGACCTGCCGGGCGGACTGCTCGATAATGTCCCGCGCCCAATGGGCGCCTTGAGCTGCAGCGCTGAACACAGCCTCTGCATCCCCGGGATGACCGGACGCGGCAGCGGCACGCTCGAAATGGCGGCCCGCGACGCCGTCCTCGAACGGACGAGCCGGATCGTCGCCATAGCCGCGGAGAATTCCGTAGTGACCGGCAAGGCCGCTCCGCAGCGAGCCATTGAGTACAATCCCACCGCCGAGACCCGTGGAGATGGTGAGAAAAACCATGTTCTCGTGCTCCCCGGCCCCAAAGCGATATTCGCCCCACGCTGCCGCCTGGGCATCATTGAGGGCCAGCGCAGGGGTGCCGAACGCAGCAGCGAGCTGCCGCTGCAACGGATAGTCGTCCGGGATGTCGAGCGTGCCCCTGTTGAGAGCGGACCACAGCCCGTCGTCGACAATACCGGTGACGGCAGCGCCGACCGCGTCATAGGTGCCGCGCCAATCACCCGCGGCCCTGGCCAGCGCATCTATCCAGCCCTGGGGGCCGACAGTGCGATCAGTGGGCAGTCGGCGCTTGTCGATAACGTGACCATCCTGCACCAGTGCGGCGAGCAGCTTCGTGCCGCCGATATCGATGGCGAGGGCGCGGCCCTCTTTGCGGCGCGCCGCCTGCCCAATGGCATCGGCATACCAGCCCGTGAGGTGCTCGGTCCGCGTGATGGCAGAGCCAACCACGACCGCATCGGCGCCAAGCCGCAGCGCCTGCGCGGCGTGCTCGAGGGTCTTGATGCGGCCCTCGGCGATCACGAAGGTCGAGAGCTTTGCCATTTCGCCCAGCAGCGCGAAGTCCGGCTCGTCCGGGATTTGTCCACCGACATAGCCCGACAGCGTTGAACCGACACAATCGACACCGGCGTCGAGCGCGGCCCACGCGTCCTCGATGCTGGAGCAGTCCGCCATCGTGAGCTTGCCGCCCCTGTGGGCCGCGTCGACGAGCGCGGCGACGCTGGCGGGGCGCTGGCGAACCGTCGCATCGAACGCGACGATATCCGCCCCGGCCCGGCACAGGGCTTCCACATCGGAGATCAAGGGGGTGATGATGACTGGACTGTCGGAGAGGTGCCGTTTGACGATGCCGATTATCGGCAAGCTCGTCACTGAACGGACCGCCTCGAGGTAGGCCACGGACTCGATCCGAAGCGCGCCCGCTCCTCCCGCCTCCGCCGCCAAGGCGAATCCGACCACGCTGGCGGAATTGTCCATCGGGCCGTCCACCACGGGCTGGCACGAGACGATCAGCCGGTGCCTGAGCCGGTCGAATACTGACGGTGCACCCGGCACGCCTATTGCCTCCCTTGCCTTTGCATGTTGTTATCATGGTAACATAATAGGGTGTGGGTTGGAATGACGAAGCGCGTGCTGTTCGGGGGATTGTTCCACGAGACGCACACTTTTCTGCGCCAGCGCACGTCGATTGCCGATTTCGAGGCCATGGCGCTGAATCTCGGGCAGGACGCGATCGACAGGAATATTGGCAACGGCTCACCGAGCGCCGGCTTCCTCGAAGCGGCCGCCGAGGCAAACTGGGACATCGTTCCAACCATCCAGATGGCGGCAATGCCAAGTGGCATGGTTGAAGAGGCAGTCGTAGGTCTCTTCCGCAGCCACTTCTTCCCGATACTGGAAGCCGAGGCGCAGGCGCTCGACGGAATATTTCTCGTGCTGCATGGTGCCATGGTCAGCGAAGGCTCCAACCATCCAGAGGCCGATATCCTTGCAGATATCCGCTCGCTGCTCGCCGCGCGGAAGCTGGACATTCCCGTTGTCTGCGTACTCGACCTTCACGCCAACGTGCCGCAGAAGCTCATCGACAATTCCAGTGTCGCGGTGGCCTATCGCGAGAACCCGCATCGCGACGCGCACAACGCGGCGGTGCGCGCCGCACGGATTCTGGGTGACATCATGGACCGGCCCGGCGTCGCACAGGTGCATCTCGGCACGCGCTATGTGCTGCCACCAACGGGTGTCGGTTCGTCGGACGATCCGATGCGCGCCGTACTCGCGGGTGCGCGCGCCATCGAGGCCGCCGATCCCGAAATCATCAACATCAACGTGATGGCCGGCTATTCCTATGCCGATGTGCCGGACTGCGGCTTCAGCCTCAGCGCCTCGACACGCGGCGATCCGGCGCGGGCCATCGGCCATCTTCGATCATTAGCCGACGTGCTCGAGGTCAATATCGCGAAAGGCTATCCGCGCGATGCATCTCTGGCCGAAGTGCTTGAGGCCATCGACCGCCTACCGCCGGGCAAGGGACCGGTTCTGCTGGTGGAGCCCGCCGACAACATCGGCGGCGGTACGCCTGGGGATGCGACCGACCTACTGGGGCCGCTGCTGGCCACGGGACGGAGCGGCATTGTTGCGGCGCTTGCGGATCCAGAGGCGGTCGCGCAGTGCGCAATGGCGGGCGTGGGGGTCACTGTTTCGCTCACCATCGGCGGCAAGACCGACGAGCATCACGGCAGCCCGATCGCCTTCACGGGGCGCGTCGTCAACCTGACGGACGGCAGCTTCGAGCTTGAACTCAAGACATCGCATCTCGCGTCGATGCTGGGAACGCATGCCGAGATGGGGCCCTGCGTGGTCGTCGCGAACGACCAGGCGACCATCCTGCTATCGAGCCGCAAGATGCCGCCGATGGATCTCGGCCAGTTCCACTCGCAGGGCGTCCGGCCCGAGGACGCCAATTACGTGGTGGTGAAGGCGGCGGTCTCGCACCGCGATGCCTATGGCCCGATCGCCCGCGCCAGCTTCAACGTTGATAGCGCTGGTCTGTGTACCAGCAACCTTCCCCGCCTGCCCTACCGCAAGCTCAAGGGGAAGATCATTGCGCTGCCGTGACCTGACTGCAGCGCGTTCAGCGGCGCCACTGCCGGGGCGCCGCCGCCTTTGTCGATCATATCTTCCCGGCAGCGGCCAGTTCGGCATCGAGCTTGGCCTGGTAGGCGCGCTTGGCCTCTTCGTCGGGTCTGGCACTTTCGCCGAAGAAGACAAAGCCGAGGGCGCGGCGCGAGCGCGTCGGCGACCGGTTCGGGCTCGCCCAGTGGACAGTCTTGCAGTGGTGCATAAGCATCATGCCGGCCTGCCCGGGCTGGGCTACCGTGTTGGCGACGTCGTCGTTCGTGCCGAAACCCGTGACGCCCTGCGAGAAGCCGAGAATGTTCGATTTCCCATGCGGCCTCCAGCCTTCGCCCAGATGCGAACCGCGGACGTAGTTGAGGCATCCGTTCTCGTCGTCGACAGGCTCGAGCGCCAGCCAGCCGGTGACAGCCTGGGGCGGGGCTATCTTGAAATAATAGCCGTCCTGATGCGGCGGCGTCTGCTTGCCGATGCCCGGTGGCTTATTGAAGTACTCCATGTTCTGCGGAATCGCGCGCTCGCCGAGCACGGTCTCGGCGAGATCGTAGACCACACCCGACTGCAGCAGTTCGGCGAAGTAGTCGTCGTACTTTTCGAGGTACATCATCTGCTTGACCGACGTGCGGTCGGCCTTGTCCTCGTAGTAGACCTCGGTCTCCTTCATGCGCGGCACGGCATCGCGCAGGTAGCGGTCGAGTTCACGGTTGATCTCGGCCATCTTCGCCCCATCGAACAGGGGCCGAATGGCGATGTAGCCGTCGCGGTCGAAGTCCTCTTTCAGGGTCGACGCATCGCTCGGCGTACTCATGGCAAGGCTCATTCAATACTCCCATTCTGTGGAAGGCAGCTTCCCGGTCGCATGAGACGCCCTCAGCGGCCGCCCGTCACCATCGGGGACTGGCAGCATCTTAGGAATTCCGATTGCCAACTCGACGCGGAGGCTTGTCCGGCCCATGCCGCTTGACGCACAGGAAGACGACATCACGCTGGGCGATCACCGCTTCGGGCGCGTGAACCGGCGGATGCCGATCGGACCTGTGCGATGGCCGTTCTACGATCTGTTCTGGGTGCACGAAGGCGTCGTATCGCTGAGCTTCACGGAGCAGGACGCGGCGCTGGAACTGGTGGCGCCGGCGGGGGTGCTGATCTATCCGCAGACACAGTTTCGCGGCGCCACGGGCGGTGCCTTCGCGACGGCTTCAATCTGCCATTTCGAAATCGCTGGCCCGAGCGACGGCCTAGGCTGGCTGCTGCCGCGAGCGGGCGAAGCACTGCACATCCAGAATATGCTGAAGCTCGCCATGGAGCTGGCGCGACACGACCGCGCGAGCGACTTGCCCCGGCGCAAGCGGCTATTGCTCGCGGTGCTGGACAGTTTTGCCCCCGCGGCGTCCGCCCCGGCGACGGATGCCGATGGCCGCCTCGCGGCAGCATGGCGACAGGCCGGGCAGAACCTCCACCGCATGCGGACCCTGTCCGACGTCGCTGCCTTGCTGGGAGTGTCGGAAAGCACGTTGCGGGCCATGCACCGGCAGGCCTTGCATACCTCGGCAGGAGAACACTTGCGCGAACTGCGGCTGACGCGCGCCGAGGAGCTGATCGTGAGCACCGACAAAACGCTCGTCGAGATCGCCGAAGCAGTGGGCTATCGCCATGCCGCGACACTGAGCGCTGCGTTCCGCGATCGGCGCGGCAAGACACCGGGCGAATATCGCCGCTGGTCCAACCCCTTCGCCTGAGAGGAAGATCATGAAGCTGCTGGACGAAGTTACGATCTACCAGAACCCTGCCCCGCTGCTGGTCAGCCGCCAGGCGATCTTTCCCGGTATCGTGCAACTGCCCAGCGGCGAACTGGTGGCTATCTTCACGATCGGCGAAGCGTTCGATGCCGCGAACACACGCGCCTATGTAA
This sequence comes from Devosia sp., assembly GCA_040081185.1. Classification (GTDB taxonomy): domain Bacteria; phylum Pseudomonadota; class Alphaproteobacteria; order Rhizobiales; family Devosiaceae; genus Devosia_A. The sequence goes on from JBEBHC010000016.1 coordinate 14,017, forward strand.
CACGCAGCATCGACGAGGGCCGGACGTGGAGCGAGCCGGTGCGGCTGTCCACCAAGGAAGCCGCGCCGCAGGAATCGGAGAGCTTCAAACCGCTGCTGTTGCGCGACGGCACGCTGGTTGCGACCGGCTATGTATTCGTCCGCCCGACGCCGCTAAGCCCGGTGGTCAATCCGGACACGTTCGAGCTGCTGCGTCTTCGAAACAAGGTGAGTTTCTCGTCCGACGGCGGCCACACTTGGAGTGATCCCGAGTATTTCGACATCGAAGGCGAACCGCTCGAACTCTCAGGCCCGATCATCGAACTGAGGTCGGGCCGGCTGCTGGGGGCGACGGCGCCGTTCCACCTTCGGAAGGACGGTCACGCGGGATGGATCATCGCCAGCGACGACAAGGGCCGGTCGTGGCGCAAGCTGTCCGAGTTCTACCGCTCACCAGGCGGCAACGTCGCAACCTGGGAGTGCCGGCTCTGCGAGATCTCGCCGGGTCGGGTTGCGGTGATCGCTTGGGCGTACGACAATGCGAGTTCGGCCAATCGCGACAATATCCTCGCCCTCTCGGACGATGGCGGCGAAACCTTCCGCACGATCGAGACGGGCGTTCACGGTCAGGCCTCCAATGTGCTGCCGCTCGGCGGCGACAAGCTGCTCACCATCCATGCCCATCGCGAGGCACCCATCGGGCTGATGGTGCGGCGCGTCGACCTCGGAGCCGGGACCTTCTGCATCGAGGAGGAACTCGACCTCCTCGGCAAGGCCGACATGGCGAGCGACACGGCCGACATCCGCAAGCAGTTCGCCAGCCTCAAGTTTGGCCAGCCGTCGCTGCTGCGTCTGCAGAGCGGAGATGTACTCGCCGCTTGTTGGAGCTTCGAGAACAGCCAATACGTGATTAAGGCCTATAGGCTGCAAGTATAGCGATTCTGGAGGGAGCAGCCGTTGGCGTCGCCGGGGGCAGAGACAGGCAGGAAGGTTGTGGCAGCGCAGTCGGACTACGACAAGCTGCGCCGTGTCCCCTATCTCTATGCCTTCAACATGCTCAACATGGCGGCGCTCGTCTGCACCGTGAACTCGCCGCTGGCACTCTACGCAGCCGAACTCGGCATCGAGAAAGGCCGCATCGGCATGCTGGGCGGCATCATGCCGTTCACGCAGGTGCTGTGCATCGCGTTCTTGCCACTGGTGATGTCGTACAGCCAGCGCTTCATCACCGGTGCCGCCTACGCCAGCCGCTACTTCTTCGTCCTCCCCTGGATCATCGCCCCGCTCCTCGGCTCGCCGACTGCAGCATTCTGGCTGCTGTTCGGCTGCATGACCGCGTTCTCAATCTCGCGGACGCTTGCCGAGACAGCCATCTATCCCTGGTCCCAGGAGTACATGCCGCGGCAGATGCGGGGCCGCATCAGCGGTGTGACATCGCTTGCGATCCTGCCGATCGCGCTGGGCGGTTCGGTGTTGATCCAGGTCTGGCTCGACAGCCGGAGCGGTATCGGGCGCTACTTCCCGGTGTTCATCATCGGCGCGCTATTCGGGCTCACGAGCGTGCTCAGCCTTTTCGGCCTCCGCGGCGGCAATCCCCGGCCAGATACGCCGCGCGGCCTCGCAGCGATCCGCGCCATGCGCACGCCGGTGCGCGACGGCAATTTCTGGCTCTACCTCTATTCGTCCGGCACGCAGTATTTCGCCTACACAGCGATCAACCTGTTCCTGGTGCTGTTCTTCCGCGACCGGCTCGGCCTCAGTTCGGGGCAACTGGTGCTGCTCATCGCACTGGTGCCGGTCGGCGGCGCGCTGGGCGGCCTGATCGCTGGCTGGTTCGTCGACCGCTACGGGACGCGCGCCATCCGCATCACGCTGCAAAGCTGGCAGGTAGTGCTGCTGCTCAGCCTCCTGCTGATCCAGCCCGGCGCGGCGTTTCCCGAAATCGTCGCCGGCTCGATCTTCTTCCTGCTTGGACTGCTGTTCCAGAGTAGCATCGTCGTGGGCAGCATCTACATGCTCAACTACGTGCCGCCGGCGCACAAGGAAAACTACATGACGCTGGCCTATGCCAGCGATGGGATCATCGGCGGCGGCGCGACGTTCCTTGCAGGCCTGCTGCTCCAGTTCCTGGATGCGCATTCACCGACCCTGCTTGGTGTGACCCTCGACAGCTACGAGACACTGTTCGTCCTCTGCGCCGTCGTGGTGACGACCTCCGCGCTGTCCTTCGCAGCGCTCCGGGAGACCGGCGCAACCGGTGTGCGCGCGTTCTTCGCCAATTTCGGCAGTGGCAGTGCGATCAGGGCCCTGCTGACCATCCCGCGCTATGGTTCGCTCACTTCCGAGGAACGCCGGCAGGAACTGACCTACGGCTTCGGCGGCACGCGCAGCGCGCTAGTCAAGGAAGAGCTCATCGCCGCGCTGTCAGACCCAAGCTTCGACGTCCGGCACGAGGCCATCCAGTCGCTGGGGCGCCTGCCCCCCGGTCCTGTGGTCATCCAGGCGCTCGAGTCGATGCTCAGTTATGATGGGCTCGAGGAACTGCAATATGCGGCGCTCACATCACTGGGCCGCCTACGGGCAAAGGAAAGCGGCCCGCGTATCGCAACGTTCCTCGACAGCCTGAGCGCCCTGCTGCGCGCCCGAGCCATCCGTTCGCTGGGTGAAGTCCGCGACGAAACCTACCTGCCACGCATCCGCGAGATGCTGCGCGCCGATCCCGAGATCAACTGCCGGCTCGCGGCGGTGTCGGCGCTGGGCAAGTATGGCGACCGCACGATCGTGGGCGATCTCGTCGATATCTACGTGCAACTCGCCGCCGCGCACCACACCACCTCCGACGAGCCTCGGAGCAAGGTGGTGCTACTCGCGATCGCCAAAATCCTCGCGCTTGAGGAGAGCTTCTCGCTCGAGTGGCGCCTCGAAGAGAGCATGATGGGCCGCCGCCTGCCGCGCCTGATCGAGCGCCTGGCGTGGACAATCCGGCGCATGCCCGGCAAGCAGTCGAGCGAACTGAGCGCGCGGATCAAGGCAGGCGCCCCGGGTGCCAGCATCGGCGAGACTGCAGACGCCTTCCTCGCCCTTCAGGCAACCCTGCCGCGGATCGAGACGAGCACGCATGCCGACGCGCCGCTGGTTGCACAACTTATGGTTGGCACGCGCCAGATCGAGCATCCGCATCGCGCGCTGCTGATCCTGTTGGCGCTTTCGACGCGCCGGGTTCTGCTGACGCGGCGCTAGACTGCGAGCCGCGTCCAGCGCACGTCGAGCGCCTTCGGCTCCCCAGCATAGTAGAACACAAGTATGTCGCCGTCGGGCAGCACCTCGGCGAAGGGCAGGCCGAAGCTCCACAGGTCCATGCTGGAAAGCATGTCGCCGGTATCGGCGCTTGCCGCCTCGCCGGCACCATGGGTGTAGACGACCACTTCGCTTGCCGGATCGAACGGTGCATCCAGCGACGGCGCATAGCGCGCACGGATGGACTTGCTACCGAAGCGATCGACCCAGGCAAGCACGATGCTGCCGTCCGGCCGTATGGCCGGGCGTGCGGCCTGATCGGAAACGCCGATCGCCTCGGGCGCCGACCAACTCAGACCGCCGTCACTGCTGACCCGTCGGTGTATATCGAGATAGGTGCTGGTCTGGCTGTCATACGTCCAGGCAAAGGACGCGATGCGGCCGTCCGGCGCCACGGCGGCACGGAGGTCCCAGTTGAAGATACGACCTGTCGGATCTTCCGCGACGGTCACGGGAGCCGACCACGTCTTCCCCTCATCGGCCGAGTGAATATAGACGGCCCTCTGCTGCCACTTTGATCTGTCGAGATAGGGCTTGTTGGTTTCGATGCTCATCGCCAGCCGGCCATCGGCCAGCCTGAGGATAGGACACGTGAGGCTTGGCGGCCCGATGTCATCGGGCATCGGCACGTGCCGCCACGCGCTCCACGTCCGACCGTTGTCGTACGAATCGGCGAGGAGGATCGCCATGGGCAGGCACCCCTCGGTCTCGGCATTGAACAACGGTTGGCCGGGATAGGTCGTGCGGTCGATCCACATCGATGCAGCGATCAGGCGGCCCGGCCCCAACTCGGTAAGGTAGCAAATCTTGAGCGAGCCGCCGCTGCCTTCGACGTCAGGCGCGGTGAACGGATAATCGGGTCCGCTCCAGGTCGCACCATTGTCGGCGGAGCGATAGACCTCGATGCGGTCGCGGGGCGTGTCCTTCTCCGGCCCCGAGCGCAACGTCGCGATTAGCGTATCGTCGGTAAGGCTCAACGCCATCGGGAATGTCAGGTTGGCGCGATCGGTCCCCTGCTCCGCGCGGCCCAGAAACCCTGACGCAACGATCCGCATGATGTCCCCTAGCTCAACTTGACGGGCAAACCGGTGTGGGACGATTCCACTGCGGCCATCACCAGCGCCACCGCTGCCCGTCCCTCGGCGCCAGACACCGTGTCGGGCCGGCCATCGAGGACATCGTCAACAAACGCCTGCGTCTGGCTGAAGAAGGCCTCGAGCCGCACGGGGTCGAGCGGCCGGTTGATGAAATCGATGGGGGGCTGCTCCCACACCGTCTGCCACTCACCGTCCCTGCCCAGTTGCACTTTGCCATAGGCATCGAAATCGATGATCCCCGCCTCGCCGACCACCACATAGCGGTGCGACGAGTTCGGCAGGTTAGCCGAGGGCATCTGATACGACATCCAGTGCTGCGCCATGATCCCGCCCGTGAGACGTGTCTGGCTCATGACGTTTAGGCGCGGATAGGGGAGATCGCCGAACGTCTCGGCCGTAGCGAATACGCTCTCGGCCTCCGCCCCGACCACAAAGCGCATCAGGTCGTAGAAGTGCACACCGGTATCGAGGAATGCGCCGCCCTGCTCCGGCTCGCCGGCCCACGGGCTCTGGGCAACGACATAGTCGGTGAAGAGCGATCGTCCATCGAACATGCGCACGCGCCCGATCGCGCCTTCCGCCACCAGCTGACGGGCGCGGGAGTTGGCGCCGCGGAACCGCTGTGTCTGGATCACCTCGATCCGCACGCCGGCACGCTCGCAGGCCTCGATCATCCGCGTGCAGTCGGCGACGCTGGTCGCCATCGGTTTCTCGACGAGAACATGCTTGCCCGCCGCGGCGGCCGCAAGCACCTGGGCGCAATGGTCGGCATGCGGGGTCGCGATCAGCACTGCGTCCACGTCGCTGCGCGCGAGAAGTGACTCATAACTTGCCTCGTGATCGGCGGCATAGTCGGCAGCGAGTGCCGCAGCGCGGCGCCCACCCGCGACGGCAACCAGCCGGGTTCGAGTCACGTGCTTGGTGATGCATTCGGCGTGGGTGCGGCCCATATAGCCCGACCCCAGAATGGCAATGCGCAGTTCGGCCATCGGGCCCCTCAGGTTTGCTTTCGGCCGGGCCAACCCATGAGGAGACGCACATCCATCTCCGCCTCCCGGGCCTTTTCTTCGTCCTTGTAGATGCGCATGTGGCACTGCGGCTTGTCGCGGTCGATCACATCGTAAACGAGGTGGTAGCCCGTCTTGTCCAGGATCGGACCGATCCAGCCGGCACAGTGGTCGCAGTAGCGTTCCCAGCGCTCGGCATCGTTGTCCTTGGCCTTGCTGAGGCTGGGGCAGAGATGCATCGTAAGCTCGAACTTCTCGTCGTCATAGCCGAGGTCCAGCTCGCAGTTCTCCTCGTCGCGGATCACGCTCCAGTATTCGTACATGCCTTGGAACCCTTTCTCGCGGATCTTCTCGAGAATGTGGTTCTCCTGGTTCTTGCTGATTTCGAGGAAGTAATCCTCGAGGTCCTTCTCGCCCTGCCGCTCGAGGAACTTGAACACCTCGTTGTAGAAGCGAGTGAAGTGGTCGGACGGTATCACAAGCGCCTCCGAATCACTTGCCGACACGCACCAGGTCCATCGATCAGGGTATTGATCGTAAAAGGCGTACCCTCTGAGAGCGCGGTGTTGACGACGGCAGTTTGGTCACAGAACTGCGCCGAAACCGCGCCGTGAATCTTTTTCACGTGGTGCCACGCGGTGCAGTTACGAACCGTAAGGACGATCTGGTCGTCGCCCACGCTGATGTCGTAGTCGGCCCCTTCGCGCGTGAAGAAATGACGCCAGTGCTTGACGACCTCCTGGCTGTCGCCAGCCATCAGATGGCCGCGCAGGTCCTGATACACGTCGGTTCCGACGCGCCTGAAAATCTCGTGCAGTGCCCCGATACCATAGCGCTGAACGATGAAGTCGATGGTGGTGTTTACCGCCCCGTGGAAATCGAGGTGGACGTTGCCGTCCTCCTGGTAGCGCAGCGGGGTCTCGGGATCGCTCATGCGGCGCGCCTGAACAGAGATTTGCCGCCGACGACAGTCTCATCGACCGCGAGAGTGGCCGGATCGAGGACCGCGAAATCGGCGAGCTTGCCCACTTCGATACTTCCCATCTCGTTGTCCAGACCCAGTACGCGGGCAGGGACGAGACTGGTCGCGTGAGCGGCACGGGTCAAGTGCACTCCAGCAAGACTGACCAGGTTGCGCATCGCTTCGTCGGGCGTCAACGACGAACCGCAGAGCCCGCCTTGGCGGTCCACCACGGCCTTCCCGGGCGCACTGGTCACCCAGTAACCCGGGTAGAATTCGAACTCCTGCGCACCGGCGCTGCCGGCATGCTTGTTGGCGTCCGTCTCGAGGAACACCCGATCCTCAGGCAGCTGCACAAGGATCTTCATCAGCGTCGGATCGACGTGAATACCATCGCAGATGAGCCCCAGGGCGAGATCACGCTCAGCCAGCAGCGCATCGGTGAGCGAGACGACATGGAGCCCCATATTGCCGGGCGGCTCCGTGGGCATCACGTTGTACATATGCGTGACGGCATCAATGCCCCAGCTCACATAGCGCGATACGTGCTCTGCCTTCGCCCTCGAATGTCCAAAATGGATTGACACGCCAGCTTTCTTGAGTGTGCGGATAAACGCTTCCGCGTTGGGCAGCTCTGGCGCCACGGTGACAGCCCTCAGCCGCCCCGATGTCGCGGCGATCATGGTCTCCGCCAGCTCGACGCTCGGAGGCAGGATATTTTTGACGTTGTGCGCGCCGGGCGAAGCGAAGCAGGGACCCTCGCTGTGCACTCCGAGCGCACGAGCGCCCTTCGCCTGCTCTGTCTGCGTTGAAAGCCGTTCTAGTACGCCTTCGAGCGTGCCGCGCGACAGGCAGGAGATCGATGGCAGAAAGGCCGTCGCGCCGCGCGCCAGCAAAATCTGCGAACTATGGGCCACGGCGCCGTCCTGGGTGTCATTGTAGAGATTGACATCGAGGCCGTGTTGCAGCAGGTCGATGATCCCAGGGAAGAGGATTTTGCCGGAGACATCGATGCCCCGCCAGTCTTCGGAGGTGCTGGAATCCCGCTCGACTATCGCAGCGAACCGGCCGCTCTCGACCAGCAGGTCACGCGCCGCCTCTCCTTGGGGAGTAATCAGCGTGGCGTTCCGCCATCTCTGCTTCACTTGAAGAGCCCATACCCTTATGATATATTAACATGATAACCAATTAACATAGATGTTCAAGCGGAAAAGATGAATCGTTCCTGCGTTTGCATCAGCGGGTCGACGCAGGGGATAGGGCGGGGCATCGCCGACTCCTTTGCGCGTTCGGGCGCACGCCTCGTGATCAACTCTCACCTCGCCGACGATCTCGCGGTGCGCGAATTGTCGGCCGTTACAGAATGCCATTTCGTTCAGGCCGATATGTCGACCGTCGAGGGCGCGCGGCACTTCGTTCGCGAGGCGCATGCGCGGCTCGGCCGGCTCGACACGCTAGTCAACAACGCTGGCAGTTTTCGCGACGCCGACTTCGCCGACCTCGATCAGAAGCGCTTCGACGATACGTTCAACCTCAACGTGCGCGGTTATCTGTTCGCCGCGCAGGCGTTCGCCGAACTGGTCGAGCCGGGCCAGGTAAATACGTCGATCGTCTGTGTCGGTTCGACCAACTCGCTGGCCGCCGAGAAGAACAGCGTGATCTACGACGCGTCCAAAGGCGCCGTGCTGATGTTGATCCGGTCGCTTGCGGTCACTCTGGCCCCCCGCGGAATACGGGTTAACGGACTCGGCCCGGGGATCGTCCATACGCCGCTCACCTCCGATGGCCTGTCGGCGCCGGGCGTTGTCGAAGCACTAACGTCTCAGATTCCGCTTGGGCGAATAGGACAGCCTATTGATATTGGAGGGGCAGCAGTATTTCTTGCCTCGCGCGAAGCGAGCTATATCACGGGGCAGATGCTATACATTGACGGGGGAATACTCGCCAACCAGATGACATGGGAAGTGCGGACTTGAGTATCGAACTGTCGCCGCGGCACCTGCAACTGCGGGAGATATTGTTCCGCCGCTGGAAGACGAACGGTGTGCGGATCGGCGACAAGATCGAGTCGCAGAACGAGATCGTGAAGTTCTGTGAGTTCTCGCTGATCACCGTCATCAAGACGCTCAAGGACCTCGAGTCCGAAGGGGTGATCCGGCGCCAAGTGGGCAAGGGATCGTTCCTTGTGAAGGCGCCATGGACCGAAGCGCACCACCGCATTGGCTTCTTCTACAATCGCGACATCGTTGGCGGTGGCATTTTCAACAACGACTTCTACACCAAGCTGGTGGTCGCATTCGAGAAGAGCGTCGTCTCCGACGGACAAGAGTTCATCCTGGGCAGCTTCACGCACAAGTCGATGCCCATCCACCTGTGGGACGCGCTCGACGTCGTGGTGCTCACCGGCATCACCACGCAAACAGAAACCGACAAGCTGCCCGAGACATCGAGCCAGATCGCCATCATGGATCTCGTGATGGAGGGCTTGCCCTACCACGCCTATCGCATCGACTTCGAGCCAGCCTTCCAGACCATGTTCAAGAAGAACGAAGCGGCCAAGCTCAAATACCTCTACCTGAACTCCGCCATCCCCTCGAGTGAACAGGCCTCGCGCCTCGCAGCATTCAAGCGCGCATGTTCGGCCTGCCGTACGCCGCAAGAGCTACGGGTGATCTCGGTGAACCAGGAGTCCGGCGACGCCGACAAGCTCGATTCTGTACTGGCCACCTACAACCCTGACATCGTCTGCGGCTATGTCCACAACAGCTGGCTGCCTATGATCACCGGTAGCGGAGCGAAGGTCTATCCCTATGCGCTCGACAGCAATCGCGCGAGCTTCACCGTCAACTCGTCCGAGTGGATGCAGAGCGTGCTGTCCGACCTCTATGCCAATCTCGAGGAACGGCGCCCCGAGACCAAGATACTCAGCTTCCCGGCCACTTTCCGCCCCTGATCGAGCGCCATGACCGACCTGAAGATCATCAATGACGGTGCACGATCGCACCTGCCCTTCTCCCCCGGCATCATCGCCGGCGACTTTATGTATGTGTCCGGGCAGGCCTCGGTCGACGCGCAGACAGGCGCGATCATCACCGGCAGCTTCGAGGGCGAGATGCGCCGCTCGATCGCCAATCTCGAGGCAATCCTCAAGGCGGGCGGCCTCACGCTCGATCATGTGATCAACGTGAGATCGTACGTCGCCGACGAGGCCGACCTCGCGGCCTACAATGCGATCTATCGCGAATACTTCGCGGCGCCGCCCCCGACGCGCAGCACCATCGTGGGTGTGCTCGGCACCAAGCTCAAGTTCGAACTGGATTGCGTCGCCTATACACCCAAGACGCGCCTGCAGGCGGGCTGATTAGAAAAAGGTCAGCATGCCATCGATGACTTCGTAATCATCGGTGACGACGGGAATGAACCGCCATTTGTCGAAAGCGGTGCACGGGTGCGAAATCCCTGAGGCGACGAGATCCCCCACCTGCCAAGCCGCGTCCTCGCCCAGCCGCACATAGGCGTGCTGGTCGTTGGTGGCGAAGATCGTCGTTGTGCCCACCGGCAGGAACCCGACACCGGGACGGTAAAGCTTAGTCGGCACCGGCAGGCCGGCATCGTAGGGCACATCGCGCTTACCCATCGACAGGAACGCAAGTCCCGGTTCCGGCATCGACTGGACGTAGGCCCATGCCTCAAGGGCCGGCTGCAATTCCGGCTGTACCCCGTGGCGGTGCGGATCGGCCTCGGCGGCAAGATGGGCCGCGTGATAGGCCCCGGAATCGTGCGTTACATAGCAGCCGCTGCGTAGAAGCACGCGGACTGGCAGATCGACATGCAGCGCCTTGAAGTACTCGGCGACAATGTCGAAGTAGCTCGATCCGCCGGCGGAAATGATGAACTCGTCGAGTCCCGCAAGCTGCTCGACCGGCAGAGCCCGCGCCACCTCGACGATGAACTCGGCGAAACTGTCGACCGGCGCCGTCCCCTTGTCGAGGCCCGGGATGGCGCCTTCAAAGCCAGCAACGCCAACGAGCTTCACACGGCTTGCGCCCGCTTCTCGAATTGCCCGGGCAAGGCCGGTCGCCTCATCGAGCGTGCGGACGCCGGTGCGCCCACCCTTGGCACCTACATCAAGCAGCAGCTTGATGGGATGGTGGAGCGTCACACCGTCGAGGTGGCCCAGGATGTTGCCGAGCTGCGAGACGGAGTCGACGAAGCAATAGAAATCGAAAGCGGGGTCCGCGTTGATCTCTGCCGCGATGTAGCTGACGTGGGGACGCCCGATGAGCTGGTTGCCGAGCAGAATCCGGCCGACGCCGTACGCTCGCATGACCTGCACCTGATTGACGGTCGCCGCTGTCATGCCCCAGGCGCCCTGCCCCAGTTGCTCGGCGAACACCTGCGGCGTCATGGTGGTTTTGCCGTGGGGCGCCAGCGACAGTCCGTTAGCATCGAGATAGGCTGAGAATGCCGCGGCGTTGTGATCGAGCGCCGAGCGTTTGAGTACCATCAGGGGCAACGGCAAATCCTCGCGCAGGACGTTCCATCCCTTGCCGGCGATATCGCGCAAAGCAAACGGGGCGGACGTTCCGGGGATACCCTTGGTGCGACCGTCCAGCACCATGGCGCGGATGTCATCGAGAGTCATCAGGCCGTTCCAAGCTGCTTGTCGAACGCTTCCATAGACGCGTCAGCATATTGCACGAGCGCAACGACATCGGCGCCGACCGACAGCAGATTGTAGCCCATGTCAGCATAGTCCTTGATCTGGTCGCGCCCGCAGACCGTGGCGGCGATCTTGCCGTGCCGACGCGCGACCTCGGCGATCCGCGCCCGCACCGCCTTTATTTCCGGATGCTGCAGCTGGCCCGGCACGCCCAGCGCCAGCGAATAGTCGCCAGGTCCGAAGAACACGCAATCGACACCATCCATCTCGGCGATAGCCTCGATGTGGTCTATCGCCTCGGGATCCTCGATCTGGTACAGCGCGAAGCGCTCCCGATTGGCGGTATCGAGGTAGTCGGCAAGGCCGACACGGGTGTACTGGGCATCGTTGTTGCCGCCATCGAGGGCACGTTTGCCCAGCGGCGCGAACTTGGTCATGTCGCGCACTCTCCGCGCATCGTCGGCGCTCATCACATGCGGCACCATCAGCGCGGTAGCGTCCGCCTCCAGCGCCCGCACATAGTCGCTGTAACTGCCGCGCGCTACGCGGACGATGGTATCGACATCGTGGAGCTTGGCAGCACGGATCTGGTGCTCGATGGATTCGAACGAACCCGAGACGTGCTCCTGGCAGACCCAGATCGCATCCGGCTGCGAGGCGGCGAAAATCTCGGCGACCTTGGCGTCATTGGTGTTGAGCTTGAGAACACGGGCGACCTTGCCCTCACGGACTTTTCGCAGGACGCGGCTGCTGCGCATCGTGAAGCTGCTGGCTGCCGCGGCGTAGGGTTGCTTATCGGACACGCTCGGTGCTCCTGTTGGCGACTGCGTTACTTGGCGGTGTAGCCGCCGTCCACCGGCAGGTTCGTACCGGTGATGTAGAGTGAGGCGTCGGACGCGAGAAAGATGATGGCGCCCTTCATGTCGGTGCTGTTGGCCATGCGCCCCAGCTGCGTGCGGTCGGAATAGTTCTTCACGAACGGCGCCGGCTGGTTGTTGAAGAAGCCGCCCGGCGACAGGCAGTTCACCCGGACGCCGTCGACGCCAAGAACGCTCGCGGCCCAGCGCGTGAAGCTGATCATGCCGCCCTTCTCGTAGTGATAGATCGGCGATGGATTGGGCATCATGTCCGTACCCACATAGTTGCCTAGCTCCAGCCCGACCATGCCCATCATGGAGCCGATGTTGATGATCGAGCCGTATCTGTTGGCGCGCATGGTGGTGCCGAACAGCTCGGTGATCTTGAACAGGGCGGAGGCATTTACCCTGAGGCTCGCGTCGAAATCGTCGAGCTCGTGCTTCCATCCGCTAAGCGCCGACCGCGTCACCGCATTATTGACAAGCACGTCGCAGCGCCCAGCCTGCTCGATGATGGTTTTGTGCAGCGCCTCGATGGACACGTCGGAACTGAGGTCGAGATGAAGCGCGGTCACATCGTGGCCACGCGCCCGCTCTTCCGCGGCCACCGCTTCGAGCTTGTCGACACTGCGCGCCGCGAGAAAAGTCTTTGCCCCAGCTTCGGCGAGGGCCTCGACGATCTGCCGGCCGTAAAGCCCCGCGCCGCCCGTCACCAGCGCGACCTTGCCCTTGAGCGAGAAACTCTCCAGCACGTGCATTACAATTTCTCCAGCTCGCTCAGGTCAATCCGGCGCCCGCCCTGCTCGCGGCTTTCGATGCCGGCGATGACGAGTTGCATGAGCTCGCGCGTCTCGGCCCACGGCACCGGAGGCTGGCCGGTACGCAGATAGCTCACGAACCCCAGCAGTTGCGATTTGAAGGCATGATAGGTGTCGGAAAACCGAAGCTGAAGGCCCCCGCCCGTGCCCGAAAGTGTCACCATGCCGAAGCCGCCCAGCATGTCCTTGGTCACCTGGACCAGCACGTCGATGTTGTCGCGATGCCGGAGGTGAACGACGTTGCGGGAAGCATCGCCGGTGTTCTGCACCGAGACATAGCCTGGCCCGGTGATCGGGTAGACCGACTCCAGGGCGTGGATGCCATAAGCCTCCCATGACTTCGCCATCGTCACGCCGATGTGGCGGAGCTGGCCCAGTGCGTGCGTAGAGCGGTGGTAGGGGACATACTCCTTGGCGTAGCGCATGGCCGACGAACTGAGGATCGCTTTGCCCTCGCTGACCCAGCGGTTAAATGTCGCGAGGTCAGCGCGGTTGTCACAGAGCGGCTTGTCGACGAAGACCGGGATGCCGGCTTCGATGAAGGGCCGCGCCCGCTGCACATGCTCGAACCCCTTGTCGGTCGCGACAAGCACCGCGTCCACATGGCCGATCACGTCCTCGGCACGCTTGGCCACATTGGGGACGAGGGCAACGCGGGCGACATCCTCGGCATCGGCGGGATTGTCGGTCCACACATGCGTGACCTTGGCCCCCGCTATGCCCAGCGTACCCGCCGGCTGCTTGACGATGTAGTCGCGGATGCCGGGATACGGACATTTGTCGAGCGCCACGCGGTCGTAGCCACCGTTAAAGATGATGCTCCACGAATAGGGATGGCCGTTGCCCTCCACCATGCCCAGCATGGCGAGCCGCAACTCCTTGTTGCCCAGGGGCAGGACACTCATCGAACGATCCTCACCAGGCGGTCCAGCCGCCATCGATATTGAGACACTGGCCGGTCACGTAGCTTGCCGCGTCGCTCAGGAGGAACGCGGTCGGCCCTGCCAACTCGTCGCGCCGGCCGATGCGACCCAGCATGGTCGCGCGCGACAGGTTGGTCATGAACTCGGCCGATTCCTGCGTCGCCTGGTGCGGAAATGGTCCGGGCGCGACTGCGTTGACGCGAATGTTCTGCGGCCCGAAATGGCCCGCCATATAGCGCACCATCTGAATGATGCCGGCCTTGCCCGCACCATACTCGATCGGGTTGGGCGCCATGGGTGGCGGGTAGTTGTCCGGCTTGGGCGCCACCACGCCATACATCGACGCGAACATCACCATGCTACCGCCGTGGGGCATGTGCTTGGCCGCTTCGCGAGCCAAGAGGAACGTGCCTGTGAGATTGAGGCGGTTGGCGCGGTCGAAGTCCTCGGCGGTCAGGTCGTCGAACCGCTTGCCGGTCGACCCGAAGGTGGCGTTGACTACTCCCCACAGGCTGCCGAAGCGATCGGCGGCCGCGCTCACGCTGCTGATTATCGAGGCTTCGTCGCCGAAGTCGAGCGGCACCGCCAGCACGCCAGCCGCACCCGCCTCGCGAGCGGCGCCTTCCGCCGCAGCCAGCCGCTCCGCGTTGATGTCGGCAAGGACTACGTTGGCGCCCTGCTGTGCCAACAACTCTACCGCGGGTAGGGCCAGGTAGCCGGCTCCACCGGCCACGAGGATGGTCTTGCCGGTAAAGTCGAGGACGCTCATAGCGAGACGATCCGCTTTTCGAGCCATGATTGCTTGGCCGCTAGCGCCACGCGAAGATTGTCGCGCGCGTCGTCGAGCGTTGCCAGCCAACAAGGCCTGCCATCGATCGCGTCGAGCATCGCATCGGCCTGAAGGCGAAAGCGCGCCTGGTGCGCTTCGGTCGGCACCAATCCATCCATGAAGTTGCGCTGCTCTTTCCAGGCGCCGCTGTCGTCGTCGGCGAATTTCAGCGTCGAGTGCTCGATCATCAGGTTGCCGGCGTCGCCGATGAACTCGAACGTCGCGATGTTTGGCTTCTGGAACTGGTTGATCGTGACATTGGCCATCGCCCCACTCTCGAAGCGGATGTTGACGAGGCAGGTATCCTCGACATTGGTGCCCTCCAGCACCAGGCGGTCGAACATGCACGAGACGTCCGTGGGCTTGCCCATGATCCAGATCAGCATGTCGAACAAATGGCTCGCCGCATCGAGGATGGCGCCGCCACCCATCTCTGGCCGCGCGTAGTAAGTGCGCTGGAAGTCCGGGCGGTACTTCGGAAATTCCTGCGATGAGTTGAGATAGGCGAGGCGCAGCCGCCCGATCTTACCACCGACAATCTTGTCGCGCAGCGCCACAACTTCCTCGGCCACCCGCCGAACATAGCCGACGCGGGCCTCGACACCGGCCGCTTTCACCTCGGCAAGCGCAACATCGACGTCGTCCATCGTCACGCTCAGCGGCTTCTCGACCATGAACGGAAGCTTGGCCGCTGCGCAGACACGGATCAACTGCACGTGGTAATTCGCCGGCGCGCAGATCACCGCGAGGTCGAAGCTGGCAAGATCGGCTTCTGAGATGTCGGTGTAGGCCTCGGTGATACAGAACGATTGTGCCGCTTCCGCGCGGCGTCCGGCGTCCGGTTCGACGATGGCGAGTTCTGTACGCCCGGTGAGGCCGTAGCCCTTGAGGTGGCGGCGGCCGATGCCCCCGCTGCCGACAATGAGAACCCGCTTCAACCGACAGCCCCGCGCCAGCGGATCAACGACTGGAACGTCGATTGACTCCGCGAATGACTATGTTGTTATGTTAACGGCATATCTATGCCTGTCAATCGCAAGGCTACGCCAAATGTCAGCCCGGCCGAAGGTTCTTGTCACCGGTGCGAGCGGCCTCATCGGTCAGCTCGTCATCTCGCGTCTCGGGGACCGGTACGAGTTCAGCGGGCTGAGCCGCCGCCCGCTCAATGGGATAAGTTACACTCAAGCCAGCGTCACCGATGCAGCGGCGGTACGCGACGCATGCGCGGGAGTGGATATGGTGCTGCATCTCGCGGCCGAGACGCAGGACTATGACGACTGGGACAAGGTCGTCGCCACCACCATGGGCGGCACACTCAACGTCTTCCGGGCGGCGCAGGAGGCGGGCGTCAAACGCGTCGTCTTCGCCAGCGCCGGCAGCACCATGATGGGCTATCAGTTTGACCCAGCCTCGACCTACGCGCAGCTCGCCGACAACAAGCTGCAGCGCATGCCCACCGATGCCCGCATGATCCTCCACACCGACCCGGCGCGCCCAGCCGATTTCTATAGCGTCGGCAAGCTGTTCGGCGAACAGACCGGCCGGCTCTTCTCCGACAAATACGGCATGTCGGTGCTGGTCATCCGCGTCGGCGCCGTGCTGCCCGACGACAAGCCCACGATCGTCCGCGAATTGCCCGGCTATCTCTCGCACCGCGACCTCGTCAGCATCATCGACAAGACGCTGAGCGCGCCGATGTCGATACGCTACGACATCTTCCACGCTGTCTCCGACAATGCCCGGCGCTGGCGCGACATCGACCATTCGCGTCAGGTGCTCGGTTGGGAGCCGCTCGATTCCTCCGACGTCTTCGACCCGGTGACGCTCGACTAGAGCGAGAGGCGGAACGCCTTGATGATGTACTGGTGAGCCTCGAACGCCCAGCAATAGGCGAGCAGTTCCGTCTCGTTGAGCCTCAGTAGCGAAGGCTGACCGAACTTCAGGTCGCCGAACTGCTGCTTCATGTCGGCAGTGGTGCTACCCATCGCAGCGTCGGCAAACAGCTCCAGCTCCTCGATGATGCTGAAGCGGTCACCGCTCACGTCGACCCGCCGCACGACGAGGCCTGCATCTTTCTCGCGCTGCGCGTGGATGGTGAGGAGCGTTTCGCCGTCGAGGTGGATCAGGCTGGACGACTGGCCCGGCACCCCGGTGTCGACCGCCGGGCCGAACGTCAGCCCGTCATCGGAAGAGAACGCGATATGATTGTTGAGATTGACTCCGCGCGTGTGGTCATACGCCCACCAGAGGACCGCCACCCTGCCCTCACCCCACGCCACCAGCCGGCACTCCCAGGCATGGATATCTTCGCCCGGCGCACGGAAGAATTCGGACAGCCTGAACCAGTTCTTCCCCTCGTCGTCACTGGCCACGATCCAGCCGCTGTGGCCCGTGGCACGCAGGTGAAACGGCGAGGTTGCCGCAATAGTCCGCCCATTCGGCAGTTGCGTCGCGGGGCCCGACATTTCGAGCGGCGGGTCACCGGGCAGCCGGATCGCCTCCGGCACCGACCAGTTTGCGCCGCCATCGCCCGACACGGCCAACTTGGGCACCAGCGTCGGCAGCGCGAGCGTCACCGGATCGACGATCGGCTGCAGCGGATCGGGGCGTTCGAAAACATACCCGGTCGCAAGAACGCGCCCACCGCGCAGTTGCAACGGCTTGAAGCTCTCCTGCTCCTCCGGATCGGCCTCTCGCGCGTTCAGCCGCCGCGGCTCCGACCAAGTGTGCCCGTCGTCGTCACTGAAGCTCACGAAACTGCGCATATCCGCCGCGTCGAACGCCTGCCCGATCGAGAACAGCGCCAGCAAGCGACCATCGGCAAGCCGGATGACCCCCGGAAACAGCGCCTGGCGGCTCACCAGGCCCGGCGCCGGGTTTGCAAACAGGGCAATTGACGACCGCCGCTTCACTAGAACATCCTCCTAATCCGCCCCACCCGGCACACTAAAGATGCCTGCTTGACTCCGTTTCAAGCATGTTATTATGTTAATCGTATAGCTCATCTGTCAATCAGCGAGGGTGGTGACGTGGCGGCAAAACCAAAAGTGTTGATCACCGGTGCAAGCGGGCTGATCGGCGGCCTTGTGATCCGCGACCTCTCCGACAAGTACGAGTTCAGCGGCTTCAGCCGCCGTCCGGTGGCCGGAATCGCCCACACCCAGGCCGACATCAGCGACATTGAAGCCCTGCGCCGCGCCTCCAGCGGCATGGATATGGTGCTCCATCTCGCCGCCGAGACGCAGGATTACGACGACTGGGACCGCGTGATGGATATAACCATCGGCGGCACCATCGCCATGTATCGCGCTGCGCAGGAGGCCGGCGTCAAGCGCGTGGTCTTCATGAGCACCGGCAGCACGATGTGCGGCTACGAGTGGTTCGAGGGTTCGCCCTATGGCGCACTCGCGGCGAACGAGTACGACCGGCTGCCTCCCGGCGCCAAGATGCTCGACTACCGCGACCCGCCGCGCCCCGACAGTTTCTACGGCGTGGGCAAACTCTTCGGCGAAAACACCGGCCGCCTGTTCTCCGACAAATATGGCATGTCTGTCATCTGCATTCGTCTCGGTGCAGTTCTTGCTAGCGACAAGCCCGAGATGGTGCGACACTTTCCCGGCTACCTGGCTCAGGCCGACGCTGTACAAATGGTCGACAAGTGCCTCGGAGCACCCGATAGTATCCGCTTCGACATCTTCGACGCGATATCGGAGAACTCGCGCCGCTGGCGCGATACGAGCCATGCCAAGGAACTTCTCGGCTGGAAGCCGACAGGCTCTGCGGACAACTACGATCCGAGGGCCCTAGCCGTCTAGCGAGGGTTGTGCATCGCTGCCTGCACCCGCCGAAGCGCCTGCGCGCTTTGGGTAGAATGGTGTTCGCCCTGAGCGTCGCTCACAGCTCAAACCCCTTACTTTAGTTGACTCTCAGCTCGTGGAATTCCCTTTCACTGCGCGCTTGACACCCCTTACCAGTAATGTTGTCATGTTAACGACATAGCTACGAGGGGACCAGATTTGGACGTCAAAGACGACATCACCGCCCTCGTGCAGGAATGCCGTGCCCGCCTCAACTCCGCGGCCATCTCAGATACCCTCGACAGCTTCGGCTATCACAATCAGGTCCTGACCCCCGGCATCAAGGCGGTCGATCCATCTCTCGTTCTGTGCGGGCTCGCCCGCGTCGGCATCTACATGCCGCTCTATCACGACGACGAGAACACCAAAGTCTATGAGCACGAGATCGCGCTCGTCGACAGCCTCAAGGCCGACGAAGTCGCGGTGCTTTGCTGCCACGGCATCGTGCGCACGTCCCCTTGGGGCGAACTGCTGTCGGAGCGTTCGCGCTACCTCGGCGCGGCCGGGTGTCTGACCGACGGCAGCGTGCGCGACAGCAGCCGCATTCGCGATCTGAAGTTCCCTGTCTACTCGGCGGGCACAAATCCAATGGACACCAAGTATCGTGGCAAACTGATGCTCTACGATGTTCCCGGCGAACTCTGCGGCGTGCGCGTCGAGAGCGGCGACATGGTATTTGGCGACGTCGACGGCACGGTGATCGTGCCTAGGGCCGTCCTGCGCGAAGCCGTTGGCAAGGCGCTTGAGAAAGTCGCGGCAGAGAATGTCGTTCGCGATGAGATCCGTGCTGGCGGAAGTCTCGTCGACATCTTTGATCGACACGGAATTCTGTGACATGGCGGTCTCTGTGCGGATAGCGGGAGTTATCCTTCAGGAACGCGTCATCGCAGTGAACAGGACTGAGGGTTCGACGGGGAATTCAAGCATGGGCCCTCATGTCCACAACGGCGTAGTAGCAACCCAGGAGACGTGAATGAGGATAATGAAGGCCGCCGCGGTGGCCCTACTTCTGCAAACTGGCTTCAGTAGTCTGGCACTTGCCCAGGCTCTGAATAACAATCCACTCTCGGACGTCCGTGTCCGTCAGGCTATCGCCTATGCCATCGACCGGAACCTGATCACCGAATCCGTTTTCGGTGGCTTCGCAGTGCCTGCCGACGGCCTGCTGCCAAACGGCCCATTCAAGAGCCCGAACCTCGACAAGTACGCCTTCGACCCGGAGAAGGCCAAGGCCCTGTTGGCCGAAGCCGGCTGGGATTCGAGCCGCACGCTCAAGATGGTCTACTACTATGACGACCAGATCACCGCCGATCTGATGGCCGTGCTGCAGGCGCAGCTCGCCGACGTCGGCATCAACATGACCTACGGTCTCATCGTCGGCGACGTTGCCAAGACCCTGAACTCGATCCCAGAAGATCCGAAGGGCAAATCGGTCGTCGACTGGGACATGGCTTACGGCGCTCGCGCCGCCATGGTGATGCAGGAGTACTTCAACGACTACGCCACCGGCAAAGCCAGCGCAGATGGTTTCCCGGGCACACCTGAACTCGACACCCTGATCGCCGACTCCAACACGGCAACCGATCCGGAAGTCGCCAAAGCGACGCTGATGAAAATCGACGAATACATCAACGCCAACGCACTCACTGTGCCGCTCTACTACCAGCAACTGCAGTCGGTCGAAAGCAATCGCCTCGACCGCCACGGCGAGCCTTACGGCAACGACCAGTTCAACTACGACTGGAATGTGCAGAACTGGACCGTCACGCCCGACGCAAACGGCAAGGCGATCCTCTACACGAACGGCGCGCCGCTCGACTATTTCGAGCAGCCGTGGGTCAACCTCGGTCTGTGGGCCGGCAACAAGTTCATCTGGGCCCATATGCTCGGATCCAAGCCCTTCCTCGATGGTATCACCAGCGGCGATCTGGCCGAGACCTACGAGATGGCCCCGGATGGCAAGACCCTCACCTTCACCATGCGTGACGGTATCAAGTGGCACGATGGCGAAGCGATCACGGTCGACGATGTGACCTGGAGCCTGGAGTTCGCGCTCAAGACACCGAACCTGCACGGCGTTATCGCCAGCGTGTTCAACTCGATCGAAGGCGCTCCCGAATACCTGGCGGGTACTGCCGAACACGTGTCCGGCATCTCGTCGGACGGTAACAAGGTGACCATCAAATTCACCAAGCCGAACGCCAACACGCTGATCGCGTTCACCCAGTGGGGTCCCTTCCCCAAGAAGTACTTCGAGGGTGTCGACCCCACGCTCGTTCAGCAGGCCGAGTTCTGGCAGAAGCCGATTGGCTCCGGCCCGTTCAAGGTTGAGGAAGCCAAATTCGGCGACTTCTCGTCCTTCGTGCCCTTCGACGATTATTACGAAGGCAGGCCGAAGATTGAACAGATCATCGCCTGGGCCAGCTCGGACGGCGACGTCAACATGGTCAAGAATGCCTCGGCCAACCGCATCGACTTTGCGGTCACCAAGGTGGTCAGCGATATCCAGGCGATCAAGGCGCTGGACTTCATGCGTCTGACGCCGTTGGACATCCCCTACACGCGCATGGTCTGGCTCAACCAATACGACAAATAAGGGAGTCTCCCTCCGGGCGC
>JBEBHC010000118.1:0-9953 GCA_040081185.1 Devosia sp.
GCGCCAGCGTGTCGCCATCGGCCGCGCCATCGTGCGCGAGCCCGAAATCTTCCTGTTCGACGAGCCGCTCAGCAATCTCGACGCAGCGCTCCGTTCCGAGATGCGCATTGAGTTGATGAGCCTCCACCAGAAGCTCGGCTCGACCATGATCTACGTTACGCACGACCAGGTCGAAGCCATGACCATGGCCGACAAGATCGTGGTGATGAACGCCGGCCGCATCGCGCAGATCGGCTCGCCACTCGAACTCTACCACAAGCCCGACAACCGCTTCGTCGCGGGCTTCATCGGCAGCCCGACGATGAACTTCATCAACGGCACGTGCACCTCCGTGCAAGGCGGCGAGATGACCATCTCGCTGGGTGCCCTCGGGTCGCTCACCCTGCCGCGCAAGGCGGATCACCTTAGCGGCAAGCCGGTCGTCGTCGGCATTCGGCCCGAACACCTGGCGCTGGGTAAGGGCGAATTCACTCTGACGGTAACGCCGCGGATCGTCGAGCATCTCGGCATCCACACGGTCCTCTATTCCGGCCTGCCGGGCGGTGAAAGCTTCATCGCGCTGTTCGAGGGCGATGCCGACGTGAAGGAAGGTACGCCCGTCGAGATCAGTTTCCCGCGTTCGGCGGTACACGTGTTCGACGCCGAAGGCGTCGCGGTCTATTGACGCTCGTCACCGCGCGGCGCGCGGACAACGAGACTGCGATGCTGGACCTGGTTGGCCGGCTGCAATCCGAAAAGGACGCCTTCACGCGATCGGAGCGCTTGCTCGCCGATATCGTGCTAGCCGATGTGAACGCTGCGCTCCGCATGTCTATCGTTGATCTGGCGACGCAGGCCAATGTCTCGCCACCGACGGTCACCCGTTTCTGCCGCCGTCTCGCCTGCGAGAGCTATGCCGAATTCAAGGTGCGGCTGGCGCAGAGCAATTTCGTCGGCCAGCGCTATCTCGCAGCCCGGCACGGTCCGGACGATATCCGCGAGATCGCCCATGTGGTGATCAACGGCATACAAGCCACCATCCACGACACGTTCGGGCATCTCGATTTCGATGCTCTTGAACGCGCGGCCGAAGCGATCGTTGGCGCCAGTTATGTGCTCGCCTTCGGTTCCGGCGGATCGTCGTCGATGGTCGCGACCGAGACCGAAACGCGGCTGTTCCGACTCGGCCTCAAAGTTGCCTCGAGCGTCGACCACCAGGCGCAGATGATGCGCGCGGCGGGCTCGCCGGCGGGTACGGTGCTGATCGCTTATTCGCTCAGCGGCAACAACATGCCGCTGGTGCGGGCACTGACCGCCGCCGGTGATTGTGGGCTGACTCGCATTGTCGTCACGCGCTCGGGTTCACCTGTTGCGACGCAATCCGACATCCTGCTGCGCCTCGACCGCGAGGAGAATCTCGACATCGTGCGCCCGACCCCCGGCCGCTATGCGCTGCTCGCGATCCTCGACATCCTGGCGCAGACGGTGGCCACCCGTCTGGGCGGTGCAGCGGTCGCGAGCATGCGGCGCATCAAACATCAGCTCGTCGTCACCCGTGACGGCGACGACAGCCAGCCCCTCGGCGACTGACCTCTTTAACGTTCGGAACACACAATGACTGACGGCATCAAGCTGACCCTTGCCACCCGCTGGAAGCCGGCTACGGAAAAAGAGCCGCTCGCCTATGAGCTGAAGCTTACCAATACCGGCACCGCGACGATCGAGACGTTCAATCTGGGCTTTTCCGGTCCGGCGCGCATCGATCCGTCGGCAGAGATCGAAGGCGGCAAGCTGATCTCGCGGCTGTCCAACCACACGCTGATCGCCGCGCCTGCAGGCTATGCGTTACACCCGGGCGACGAATGGGTCGTGACAGCTCGCGGTCTCTCCTATGGCCTGAGGCACTGGAGCGACGGCGCGAACTCGGCGTATGTCGAACTGGCTGACGGCAAGCTGGTCAATGTGCCGGTCGCGCCAACCGAGGCGGTTGGGTCCAATGCGCCGTTGCTGAAGGGCGCCGCCCGCTTCCCGCTTCCGGCAAAAGTGCCTGCGACGATCTCGGTCATCCCATGGCCGAACTCGGTGGCCGTTACCGGCAGTCGCACTGTACCCGCCGGCCTCGACCCGAAGCCGCAGACCACCGCGTCTCGCAACGCTGCCACAGCGTTTCGACTGCTGGTCTCGGATCTGTTCCCGGTCGAGGGCATCGTCCGCCCCGTTGCCGAGGGCGGCTTGCCTGTCGAACTCACCGACGATTCCCAGCTCATGCCCGAGGCCTACGAGATCACGTTCTCACCCGACAATGTGAGCGTCCGGGCCTCCACGCAAAGCGGGCATCTCTACGGGCTCGTCACGCTTGGGCAGATTCTCCGTGGCGCCAAGCAGCATTCGGGAAAGCTGGTCTTTCCAACGGGCGGCACCGTCAAGGATGCACCTGCCCTCACCTGGCGCGGGACGCATCTTGATGTGGCGCGCCAGTTCTATTCGAGCGCCGAGGTGGCACACCTGCTCAAGCTGCTTGCTTGGAACAAGATGAACAAGTTCCATTGGCACCTCAGTGAGGACGAAGCGTGGCGCGTCGAGATCGACGCCTATCCCGCTCTCACCAGGATCGGCGCATGGCGTGGACATGGCATGGCCCTGCCCCCGCTACTGGGCAGCGGCGCACACCCGACCGGCGGCTATTACAGCAAGGCGGCGATCCGCGAGATCGTGGCGCTTGGCCAGTCGCTCGGCATAACCATCGTGCCCGAGATCGACATGCCGGGGCACTTCTATGCGGCGCTTCAATCGCTGCCCGAACTGCGTGACCCTGGCGAGACCGGCGAGTATCAGTCGGTGCAGGGTTTCCCCAACAACTGCCTCAACCCGGCCCATGAGCCAGTCTACAAGTTCATCGAAACCGTCATTGACGAAATGCTCGAGCTGTTCCCCAGCGGAGTGTTCCACCTGGGCGCCGATGAGGTGCCGCTGGGCGCGTGGTCCGGCTCGCCGCTCGCGCTCGCTTTGCTCGAAAAGCTGGCGGGCAAGGAAGCAGCCGACAAGCACCGCGCGCGTAACAATCAACTGAGCAATCACGGCGGCGCCGACGAGATCGAAGGCTCTGGCACTGCAATCCTGCAGGCGCATTTCATCAGGCGCGTGCATGAGTACATCAAGAGCAAAGGGGCCATCACCGGCGGCTGGGAAGAAGCGGCACACGGCGACGTCGTCGACAAGGACAAAACCTATCTCGTCGGCTGGCGCGACGTGGAGATCAGCGCGAAGCTTGCCGGTCAGGGCTACGACATCGTCGTATCTCCGGGACAGCGCTACTACCTCGATATGGCGAACGGCCTCAGCTGGTCGGAGCCGGGCGCCGGGTGGGCCGGCTGGTCAGGCCCCGAAGAGACCTACACGTTCGATCCGCGCGCGGGGTGGAGCGCAGAGCAGCTCAAGCACCTGCTCGGCGTGCAGTCCTGCATCTGGTCGGAGCCGATGACCGATCGCGCCATCTTCGACAGGCTGGTGTTCCCGCGTATTTCCGCCGTCGCCGAAACTGGCTGGACGAAACCGGAGAACAAGTCGTGGCCGCGCTTTGCCGCCTTCGCCGGCTTGATGCCGATCATGTACGGGCACTGGGCGCCGGAGCAACCGATCTAACGCCGCCTCAAGCGAACGGGTCAGCGACCATCGGCCAGATAGTGCGCCGCGCTTTGCGGTAGTTCGTTGTTGCCGGCGTATTGGGATAAGGCCGGCCGGCAGCGCAGTAGATGATCTGTGCCGCGATCTTCGAGAATGAATCGTAGAAGTGATTGGTCGACTTTATCACCAGCAGCTTCTTCGATTTCGGGTCGACGCCGAGCGCGGTGAACAGGCTCGGATCGAAGCTCTGGGCGCGCGTCGTATTGAGGATCACGTCGATCCCGCCAAAGCGGATAAGCGCCGCATCGCCGAAAGGCGCGAAGCTCGCGCCGAACTTCATCTGCGCATCGCGTACCAGCTTGACGACCTTTACGCGCATGTCGACTGGGTTGCCGGTTTCGGGCGCCGACTTGGCGCCGAAGCGCAGGGCGATTTCGGCGCCCTCACCTGCGGCAAAGCAGATCTGCACGGCGATCGGGTCCCAGATGGTGCCCACCGCGACATCCTGAGCGTCGCGCCGGATCAACTCGGCAAGCAGAACGGTCGCATCGCCTGCTGTGCCGCCGCCGGGGTTGTCCCACATGTCGGCGATCACCACCGGTCCCTTCGGCGCGGCCAGGGCCTGGTCGACCGCTTTCACTTCGTTCAGCTGCGGCGCCATGAACGTGCCGCGCATGGCAAACAGTTCGCGCCCAAGTTTTTCCGCCAGCGCTGCACCGGCCTCGGGCTTGTTGTCGGTGACGACGAAGATGCGGGTCCCCATCTCGGGGACGTCGCCGGCCATGAAGCCGTGAATCACCGAGATCGACAGCACGCCCGCTTCGGATTCCTCGAGCGCCATGATGCGATCGACAAAGCCGCGCATCGGCTCGCGCGAAGTGGGGAACACGTCGATCATCCGGCAATCGAACACGGACATGACAGGCTTCACCTCGCCACGCAGGGCGCGAAGCGCGATGTCCCACAGGTCGCGGGCGCGGTCGACGAAATCGGTATGCGGGAATTCCTTGAAGGCGACGAAGAAGTTGGCAGCCGCCACGCGCTTCGCTGTCAGGTGGCTGTGCGGATCGAGTTCGGCGCAGATCAGCACATCCGGGCCGACCATCTCGCGCATCCGCGTCAGCAGGTCGCCCTCCGGATCGTCGTAGCCATCGGCGACCATGGCGCCGTGCAGGCCGAGCACGATGCCATCGACCGGCAGCGCCGCCTTGAGCTGCGCCAGCACTTCATCACGGAGTGTTTCATAGGCCAGCCGGTTGATCGGTCCGGCCGGGTCTGCCCAGGCCGCCGTCCCTTCAATCAGCTCAATGTCATGGATAGCCGCCAACTCACGCCCGACCGTAACCGGCGCAGTGCAAAGCGTCGGCGTCACCGGGTGCTTGCCGGGTGGGGCATAGAGCGAGGCCTCGAATGCCCGGCGATCAATCCAGATCGGCGCAAAGGTGTTGGTTTCCGTCGCCAGGGCGGCAGTAAAGACGCGCAAAATCAATGCTCGCGGGGTCGGTTTCTTCTTGTCGACAAGCTACACCAAGCCGTCCGGCGCCTCACGCGAAAGTTGCAGCGGAGGCCGTCATTTGGTGGCATTTTCCGCCGGCAACAGGAGACCTGAGATGACCGAGCAATCGCCCTTTCGGCTCGATGGAATGAGCGTGCTGATCACCGGCGCCGGAGGTGGCATTGGTCGCTCGCTGGTGGCTGGATTTGCCGCTGCCGGTGCAACAGTCTCCGGCGCCGATCGGACCGGTGAGATGCTCGACGGACTGACGCTGGCGAACCGGCTGATCTGCGATCTCTCGGACATGTCGGCCACGGCGGAAGCGGTGGGCTCATACCTCGAACGTCACGGAGCCCCCGACGTGCTGATCAGCAATGCCGGGTTCACGCGCGCCGAGACGCTCGATCATCTCAACAATGCCGTATGGGCATCAGAAGTCACCATCAATCTCAACAGTGCCTATGCGCTGGCGGGGCCGATCGTCGAGGCAATGGCGAAACGCGGTTCGGGCAATGTGGTGTTCATCTCATCGGTCAACGGGCTCATGCATTTCGGCAACCCTGCCTATGCGACTGCCAAGGCCGGCCTCATCGCCTATGCGCGCGCTATCGCGCTGGAACGCGGCCGCAACGGGGTCCGTGCCAATGCGATCTGCCCGGGCTCGGTGCGCACACCGGCTTGGGACCATCGCATCGCGGCTGACCCCGATGTGCTGAAGCAAGTGCTGCCGCACTACCCGCTGGGCCGCATGGTGACGCCGGAAGAAGTCGCGAACGCCGCTGTGTTTTTGGCATCGCCCGCAGCGGCGGGCATTACCGGCGTAGCACTGGCGGTGGATGCGGGACTGACCGCCGGCAACATGCGTTTCGTCGACGACGTGCTTCGCGCTTAGACCAAGCTTCCGGCGCGCAGAGTCATCTCGCGATCGAACGCGCCGTTAGGCAGTTCGGCGTGCGTGATGACGAGCATCGTACGGCCGTGGGCGATGGTCCGGAGGTCAACGAGGAAAGCGGCTTCCGCCTCGGCATCCAGGCCCCCAGTCGGCTCGTCGAGAACCACAATATCGGTGTGCGACAACAGGGATCGGGCAAGACAGAGCCTGCGGGCCTGGCCGGCCGACAAGGTCCTGCCCGCCTCGCCGAGGAGGGTATGCAATCCAGCCGGGAGTGTGCGCACGAAATCGGCAAGACCCACCTGCTCCAACGCGCGGCAGAGTTGCTCGTCGGTTGCGGCAGGCTCGCCGATGCGGAGATTGTCGGCGACGGAGTCGAGGAACACCGGCGCGTCCTGCTGCATCAGGGAGATGCGCGCGCGAAGCGTCACCAGCGGGAGATCGCGGATATCGGTGCCGCCGAGACGAATGGTGCCCGCGAGCGGATCGGCGAGGCGCACCATGAGATTGGCGATGGTCGACTTTCCAGAGCCACTCGGACCACGGATCGCGATGCATTCGCCGGGGTGGAAGGTGAAGCTGACGGCATCGAGAACCGAGCGGGTCGCGGCCGCGTCATAGCCGAAGGTGACACGCTCGAACGAGAGAGTCGAACCGGCCGGACTGGCGGCATGGCCGGCATCGACAACCGCCGGTGGCGTGTCGGCGACGTCGCGCAACCGTTCGGCTGCGGCGGCGGCAGCGGCGAGACGGCCCACGCTGCGCACGAGCATCGCATTGGCCTCGAAGCTCGCGACGACGGCGAGAAGCGCGCCCACCATAAGCGGCCCGCTGATCGCGCCGGTGGTAAAGCCGCCGATGCCGGCGAGCAGCGTGCCGACAATTGCAACTGCGGCGAGGCACTGGATGGCGGCACCAGACGCCGCGGCCAAGGCGACCAGCCTCTGCCGCGCGCCGGCAAGCCGCTGCGCTGCATCGGCAGCCCGCGCTTGCGCCTGCGCTACCCCGCCGAAGACCACGAGGTCCTGGTGGCAGTCGACGCTGTCGAGGGCAGCCGCGCGCAAATCGGCCGAGGTCGAAAGGACATCGGCACCGAGGCGCCGCGAGGCGGCCACGAGTACGACCGGCACGGCGATGGCGGCGAGCGCATAGGACGGGCCGTACCAAAGGGCAGCACCCGGCAGCAGGATCGCGAGGATAGCGGTCATTGCCACGCCGGTTGCGAGGGACGTAGTGACAGGACCGAGCGATAGCAGGAACAGTGTGTCGAGAGCGTCGACATCGGCAACGAGGCGGCTCACCAGATCGGCTCGGCCGAAGCGCCGACCGAGCGGCGCCACAGGGAACAGCCGCGCGAAGAGCCAGTGCCGAAGATCGGACAGCAGGCGCAGCGTCGTGTCATGGCCGGTCAGCTTCTCACCATAGCGCGCAAGGATGCGGACGAAAGCAAAGGCGCGCACGCCGGCGGATGGCCCGAAGATATTGAACAGAGCACCGGCCGTAGTGATGGCGGTGGCGGTGAGGAACCAGCCGGATAGACCCAGTAGCCCGATCCCCGCGGCGATGGTCGCCAGCGAGAGCGCCAGGCTGACGAACAATGCTCGCCGCAGTCGAAACAGCATGGGGGCGAAAGTGAGAATGGCGTTCACGTCGCCACCACGCGAGTCATCGGCAACAGGTTGCCGTCGGCGATGCGGCAGGCACGCGGCAGCCGGCCGGCGACAGCGAGCGAATGGGTGGCGACGATCATCGTGCGACCCCGGGCGAAATCGATGAGGCCATCGAGCACGACCGCTTCAGTAGCAGCGTCGAGATGCGCGGTCGGTTCATCGAGCAGGATCAATCGGGGATCGCGCATGTAGAGGCGCGCCAGCGCGATGCGGTGGATCTCCCCGCCGGACAGGCCGATTCCGTTCTCGCCAATTTGTGTATCGAGACCATCCGGCAACTGATCGGCAAAGCAGTCGATGGCGGCGCGCCGCGCGGCGACGGCCACGGCGGTCGTGCAGGCGGCGGGCCGTGCGAAGCGGATGTTGTCGGCGATGGTCCCCGCGAAGATGCGCGGACGCTGACCAAGGAATCCGATGTCGTGGCGCAGATCTTGCTCGGCCATGTCGGCCAGCGGCCGGTCGTCGATGCGGATCACGCCACCCGCATCGCGCAATCGGGCGATGGCTTCGAGCAGGGTGGACTTGCCCGATCCGCTGGGACCGAGAAGCGCGAGATGTTCACCTGGGGCGAGGTGAAGGTCGAGACCGCCGATCACAGCTCGGCCCGCTGGAGTGGCGATCGTGACATCGATGAGGTCGAGACAGGGAGGACCGGCCGCGAAATGGGAAACCTCCACATTCGGCACCGGGGGCGGAGCCAGATCGGGCAGCTCACCGAGCAGCTTCTCGATCTCGAGTGCAGCGGCCCTGGCTGCAGCCCGATCGTGGTAGTTGGCGGCGAGCAGACGCAACGGCTGATACACCTCGGGGGCCATCAGCAGGCAGAAGAGACCGGCAGCGAGGGTCAGCTCGGTCGCGCGCAGCGGGAACAACAGGTCGAGGAACGTCAGGCCGACATAGAGCGCGACACCCGCGACGCCGAGCGCCGCAAAGAACTCGAGCGTGGCAGACGAGAGAAAGGCGATGCGCATGACGCGCATGCTGCGCTGTCGCAACTCGTCGCTCGCGGTCCTTACTGCTGCAGTTTCGGCTTCGGCGCGGCCGAACAGCTTGAGGGTGACAAGGCCGCGCAGGCGATCGGCAAATCGTCCCGTCAGGCGGCTCAGCGCTCCAGCCTGGGCGCGGCCCGCTGCCTCGGCTCCCATACCTGCGAGCGCCATGAAGACCGGGATCAGGGGCGCGGTCACAATGAAGATGACCGCAACCACCCAATCGATCGGAAGAACCACGATGGCGAAGGCCAGAGGTAGCATCGCTGCTTGCACCATGGCTGGCAGGTAGCGCGAGAAGTAGCCGTCGAGCGCTTCGGTCTGTTCCATCACAAGGCCGGTCAGTGCGCCGGAGGACTGCGCCGCCGTCCAGACGGGCCGGTGGCTCAGGATGCAGTGCAGCAAGACGCCCCGCAGCCGCTGCTTGATGCGCTCAGCGACCGATGCGGCGAGCACCTCGCCGGCGAAACCGAGCGCAGCGCGCGTGACGTAAATCGCTACGAGCGTGGCAATTTCTATTGTGACGGCACCCGGTGCAACGCCGCGGATCACCACCGAATCGATGATTGAAGCCAGGAGCCAGGCCTGCACCAGCAGCAGCGCGCCGGCGGCCAGTGGCGGCAGCATGGCAAGCGGTCCGAGCCAGCCTGATTGCCGGAAAAGCGCTGACAGCCAGTGGTTTAGGGCGCGGTTGGCGGGAAGAGTTTCCGGTGGTGGAAGCTCGAAGTGCGACATGGTCGTGATTTACGCCTCCGGAAGGGAGAAGTATTGATGAAATCACCGCCGGTGACCCAGTCGCGGCAAGATGCTGCGGACTGCGCCAGCCGGCACCCCCGGGGGGAGCGATTGCATGGTCGATCCGCTTGTCGTCGATTTGTCGCGGCTGCAGTTCGCGGCCACCGCCATGTACCACTTCCTGTTCGTTCCGCTGACGCTGGGCCTGTCCCTCGTCATGGCGATCATGGAGAGCGTGTACGTGATGACCGGTCGTCAGGTGTGGCGGCAGGCGACACTGTTCTGGGGCGTGCTGTTCGGCATCAACTTTGCGATGGGCGTCGCCACCGGCATCGTCATGGAATTCCAGTTCGGAATGAACTGGAGCTACTACAGCCATTATGTCGGCGACGTGTTCGGGGCACCGCTGGCCATCGAAGGGCTAATGGCATTTTTCCTCGAAGCCACCTTCGTCGGCCTGTTCTTTTTCGGCTGGGGACGGTTGCGGCCGGTCGCGCATCTGGCGGTGACGTGGCTCACCGCACTGGGCGCCAACTTCTCGGCCCTGTGGATCCTCATCGCCAACGGCT
>JBEBHC010000276.1:0-2620 GCA_040081185.1 Devosia sp.
GCCTACGGACGCGCCCAGGTGGCTGATACGCTCACGGTGGCCGAGGGGCAGAACACGAAATCGGTAGTGCTGGAGGCTGGCGGGCTCCGATTGAATGCTGCCGTAACCGGCGACATCCCCATCCCGATCAACCTGCTGCGATTCGACATCTTCACGTCCGGCGCGACTGACGCCGACCGGACGATGGTCGCCGAGGGCCTGGGCGCCAACGACATTGTCGCCCTCAACTCCGGCACATATCATGTGGTGTCGTATTTTGGGCTGGTGAACGCCGTTGTGCGTGCGGACTTGCGCGTCGAGTCGGGGCAGCTGACGGATGCGATCCTCTACCACAAGGCAGCGCAGGTCTCATTCCGGCTGGTCAGCGAGACCGGCGGTGAGGCGATCGCCGACGTCGACTGGACCGTGAAAGACTCGAACGACAAAACGATTTTTACCAATATTGGCGCTTTCCCCGCCACGGTGCTGCAGGAAGGCGACTACACAGTGCTGGCGCGGCGTGGGCAGGACGTGTTCAACCGCGAATTCCAGGTGCAGCCCGGCCAGCCGCGCGAGATCGAAGTCCTGACGGCGGTCTATTAGACTCCCGTCCGGAAATTTTTCGGATATTGCCGAGTTTGTTGCCCGGCGGTGCGGCAATGCTATAAGCCGCCAGTAACTCCGGGGGCGGAGACCCGATGCCACAACCAGACCGCAGGCTGGTCCCCATCGTTTCGATCGACGTGGTCGGTTATTCCCGGCTCACCGAGATTAATGAACGTCAGACCCTGCGCCTCGTGCAACGGGTCTACGATCGCCTCGTCGCGCGCACCATCGGCCGCTACGGCGGCAAAGTGTTCAAGACGATGGGCGATGGGTTGCTCGCCGAGTTCCAGAGCGTCGTCGCGGCAGTGGAATGGGTCGCCGACGTCCAGACTGAACTCAACGAGCGCAAGCTCAAGGCGCCGGGCGGCACGTACTTCCAGGTCCGCGCCGGCGTCGTGCTGGCCGATGTTCTGGTAGCCGGCGACGACCTCTACGGATCGGGCGTCAATCTTTCCGTCCGGGTACAGGGAGTGTGCCCGCCGGGTGGCATGGCGCTCACCAAGTGGATGCACCAGTATCTCGACGGGCGCTCCGAGCTGAAGTTCACCGATATCGGGCCGACGGAACTCAAGAACGTATCGCGCACGGTGCGACTGTTCGTCTGGCACCCGGAAGGAGTGGTGCAGAAGCCGGCACTGTCGGTTCCCATGGCGCATGGTGGCCCGCAATCGACGCGGCCATCCGTCGTGGTGCTGCCGTTCGACAATATGTCCGGTGAGGCCGACCAAGGCTATTTCGCCGACGCGGTAGTGGAGGAGATCACCGCGACGCTGTCGCGTATTCGCGACTTCTTCGTCATCGCCCGCAATTCGGCCTTTGCCTACAAGGGTCGCGCCATCGATGTGCGGCAGGTGGGGCGCGATCTCGGCGTGCGCTACGCGGTAGAGGGCAGCGTCCGCCGCGTCGGCGAGCGCGTCCGCATTACCGCACAGCTGGTCGAGACCGAAACCGGCAACCACATCTGGTCGACCAAAATCGATGGCGCAGTGGGTGACCTGTTCGACTTGCAGGACCGGATTGCCGCGGAAGTTGCCAGTGCGCTGCACCCATCGATCCGTCGCGCCGAGGTCGATCGGGCCCGCTCTAAGCGGCCGGAAAACCTTGCTGCCTACGATCTCGTCATGCGCGCCCTGCCCCACCTGTGGGCGCACCGCATGGCCGAAAATCCGCATGCCATCGACATGCTGAAGCAGGCGCTGCTGCTGGAGCCGGACTACGGGCTCGCCGCGGCGCTCTGCGCGTGGGCGCACGGACAGCAGGTCGCTTACAACTGGGCGACAAACGTTGCGGCCGAACGCGAGGCCGGTGAAGCGCTGATCGAAAAGACCACCCAACTCGTCGGCGACGATCCAACCGCACTCACGGCGCTCGCTTCCGCCATGATGCAGCTTGGCGGCGACGTCCGGCAGGCTCTGACCTTTGCGGATCGGGCGCTGGAGCTTGACCCTAACCATGCCTGGGCGTGGATGCGGCGCGGCTACGGGCTCGTCTATACCGGACAGCCCGAAGAGGCGATCGGGGCCTTCGACAAGGCAGCCCGGTTATCGCCGCTCGATCCCTTCGCGTTCAACGTGCATCTCGGACTGGGTCTGGCCAATTATTCCGCGGGCAAGCCGGACCGGGCGATCGATCTGGCGCGGCAGGCCCTGGCCGAGCGGCCGGGGCTGACTTGGCCTTATCGTGACCTCACGGCCTATTACGTTGCCGTGGGAAAGATCGAACAGGCCAAGGATTCGCTCGAAAAGTTCGTCTATCTGCGCCCGGCCATGACTGCCGCGTCCATTCGCGACGGCCTGCGGTTCATGGAGCCTTCGCTGCTCGACCGCTATGTCGGGGCGCTGCAGCAAGCCGGGCTGCAATAGTCAGCCTTTGATATCCAAAATCGATGCAATTGCAGCTTTCGCGTTGCCGCGATCGCAAGTCCTCTTGGGCAATGTGCGTACAGGCATTTCGACAGGATATCGGAATTGGACGTCAGGCTAGAAAAGCGCCTCGCGCCGCGGCGCAACACGATGATCATTGCGACCATCGTCTA
>JBEBHC010000277.1:0-2619 GCA_040081185.1 Devosia sp.
TTGCCAATAATCTCTCAACGTCTATCGTCTGTGGTGCATCTGGTGTTCTTTTTCATGGAAAAGGGACCCCGCTACGGGGCTGATTTTCATCCAATCGGGACCCCTGTGGCGCGGGTTCATACTGGCCTCCGAGGTTTGCGGAGGCCGCGATTGGGATGTTGGTTGTGGAGACGATCGCCAGAATACGACGGGCCTATTTTTCCGCTGGCAAGTCGATCAAGGAGATCTGCCGGGAGCTGGGCATTTCGCGAAAGGTCGTGCGGAAGGTCATTCGATCCGACGCGACGGAGTTCCGGTACGAGCGCTTGCGCCAGCCGCTCCCGAGGATCGGTCCATGGCGGGAACGGCTTGATCGGCTAATCGAGGAGAACGAGAGCCGGCCTGCGCGCGAACGCCTGACGATCATCCGCCTTTACGAGGAACTGCGCGGCCTGGGCTACGAGGGCAGCTACGCCGCTGTCCGGCGCTATGTGCTCGCCTGGCGTCAGGGGCGCGCGAGCGCGACGGCGAATGCATTCGTGCCGCTGAGTTTTGCGCCGGGCGAGGCCTACCAGTTCGACTGGAGCCACGAGGTCGTGGTGATGGACGGCGTCACGGTGACGGTGAAGGTCGCGCATCTGCGCCTTTGCTGCAGCCGGATGTTCATCGCTCGCGCCTATCCGCGCGAGACGCAGGAGATGGTGTTCGATGCGCACGAGCGCGCCTTCGCCTTCTTCAAGGGCGGCTGCACGCGCGGCATCTACGACAACATGAAGACGGCGGTCGACACGATCTTCGTCGGCAAGGACCGTCAGTACAACCGGCGCTTCCTGCAGATGTGCTCGCATCATCTGGTCGAGCCGGTCGCTTGTACGCCGGCGTCCGGCTGGGAGAAGGGCCAGGTGGAGAACCAGGTCGGCCTCGTGCGCGAGCGCTTCTTCACGCCGCGGCTGAAGGTGAAGAGCTACGACGAGCTGAACGCGCTGCTCGCCGACAAGTGCATCGCCTACGCCAGGACGCACGCCCATCCGGAGAGGCCGGACACGACGATCTGGGAAGCCTTCGAGCAAGAGCGCCCGCATCTCGTTGCCTATCGCGGCCGCTTCGACGGATTCCATGCGCTGCCGGCTTCGGTCTCGAAGACCTGCCTCGTTCGCTTCGACAACAACAAGTACTCGGTGAGCGCCGGCGCCGTAGGGCGGCCGGTCGAGATCCACGCCTACGCCGACCGGATCGTGATCCGCCAGGACGGGCGCGTCGTCGCCGAACACACCCGTCGCTACGGACGTGGCCAGACGATCTACGACCCGTGGCACTACGTGCCGGTGCTGGCGAGGAAGCCCGGCGCGCTGCGCAACGGAGCGCCGTTCAAGGACTGGGTGTTGCCGGCGGCGCTGGAACGGGTGCGACGCAAACTGTCCGGAACCAACGATGGCGACCGGCAGATGGTCGCGATCCTCGCAGCGGTGCTGACCGACGGGTTGCCCGCGGTCGAAGCCGCCTGCGCCGACGCCCTGACCGAAGGCGTCCATTCCGCCGACGTGATCCTCAACATCCTGGCGCGACATCGCGATCCGCCGCCGATCGGTCCGATCGCGACGCCGGCCTCGCTGGTGTTGCGGCACGCGCCGGTCGCCGATTGCGCCAGATACGACCAGCTCAGGAGGGCCTGACAATGGAACGCACCGAAGTTCTCGACATGATGGGCTCGCTCAAGCTCTACGGCATGCGCAACGCCTATGACGAGACGCTCGCCGTCGCCCTCAAGCGCAAGCACGAGCCGCAGCGCTTCGTCGGCGACCTCCTCAACGCCGAGATCTCCGAGAAGCAGGCCCGCTCCATCCGCTATCAGCTCACCGTCGCCAAACTGCCGCTCGCCAAGGATGTCGACGACTTCGCCTTCAAGGACACGCCGATCAACGAAGCGGTGGTGCGCGAGCTCGCCGGCGGCGGCTTCATCCTCCAGCAGCGCAATGTCGTGCTCGTCGGCGGCACGGGAACCGGCAAGACCCATCTCGCCATCGCCATCGCCCGTTCCTGCATCCGCGCCGGCTCGCGCGGTCGCTTCTTCACCACCGTCGATCTCGTCAACCGGCTCGAGGCGGAAGGTCGCACGGGCCGCCAGGGGAGGCTCGCCGATTACCTCGCCCGCCTCGACTTCGTCATCCTCGATGAACTCGGCTATCTGCCCTTCGCCCAGGCCGGCGGCCAGCTGCTCTTCCATCTGATCAGCCGCCTCTACGAGCGCACCTCCGTCATCGTGACGACCAACCTCGCCTTCGGCGAATGGCCGACCGTGTTCGGCGATCCGAAAATGACGACCGCGCTGCTCGATCGCCTCACCCACCACTGCGACATCGTCGAGACCGGCAACGACAGCTGGCGCTTCAAGACCCGCGCCTGAGCGAGCCGGGTCCGCCCCGGCTCCGCCACACCGAACGCTCCGCCGGGGCGGACCCTGCCGGCGCGACCAAAAGAGGGGTCCCTATTGGGTGCAAAAAAGGGGGCCCAATTCGGTGATCATTGACACGCTGAATGTGACAATGTCGTTTTTCGGGGGCCTTCGGCCAGATTCTCAAGTTCTGACCACAATACCTGAGAGCACCGCCGCATAGTGGCACGCTGCTCCACCTACCACAA
>JBEBHC010000119.1:0-9814 GCA_040081185.1 Devosia sp.
CTCCAGGGCAGCGGCCAGGCAGAGTTCAAGGTCTGTGTCAGGGCGAAACTGCTCGCGATCGGGGATCGCACCCTCCTCTCGAAACAGGCTCCATGTCATGGATACCCGCCTCCCACCTTTTTGTCTCCCCTGACGGCTTGCAGCCAAGGCCCATCGCAGGCAAGTCTGAGGCATGAACGCCCTGCTCACCCGCGCCTTCCGCGCCCGCCACTTCCCCTTCTACCTGGCCCTCGCCGGCATCGCCCTGCTCGTCGGCGGCTTCGGCGTCATCGCCGAAGAGATGGGCGAGGGCGAAACCCTCCCCTTCGACAACGCCATCCTCGCCTTCTTCCGCGACCCCGCCGACCCCACCCATTCCATCGGCCCGCAATGGCTGCGAGAAGCGGGACGCGACATCACGGCCCTGGGCGGCGTCGCGGTGCTGACCATCATCGTCGTCCTCGCAACTCTGGCTTTCGCCCTCACCGGCAAGCGCCTGCGCGCCGCCTTCCTCGCCGTATCGGTGATCGGCGGCGTAACGCTGAGCAATGTCCTCAAGCAGATGTTCAACCGCTCGCGCCCCGAATTCGTGGACCCGGACGTCCTGATGAGCGCCAGCTTCCCGAGCGGCCATTCCGCACTGTCCGCGATCGTCTATCTGACGCTGGGCGTGATTCTAGCGGGATCCACCCAGAGCCTGCCCCTTCGCGTCCTGGTACTGGTTTCCGCCGTCCTCCTCACCCTGACCGTCGGCATCAGCCGTATCTACCTCGGCGCCCACTATCCCACCGACGTCGCGGCCGGCTGGGCCATCGGCACGGCCTGGGCCCTGCTTTCCCTCGTCGTGCTTCGGCTCTTGGAATCACTGCTGAACCGCCCGGCCGAAGCCTAGGCGTTAAGGGTCGCCGAGCCCGCGCTAGCCGGGCGAGCGTCCGGTCCTAGTGGGCAGGCGATCGCCGCCGTCGTCCGGGCCATCCGCCCCACGCGCAATGACCAGCAATGCCATCACGTGCCGCATGTGGCGCCGGAGTCCGGCAAAAAAACCGCGCAGCATATAGCCCGTCGTTTCAGGAGCGATGACCGGCCCGCCGCTGGCGAGTTGCAGCAACTCGTACTCCACCTCGTCGGCGAAGCATTCATCCTCGACCTGTTCCGCCTCCAGCCCATTGACGAGTTCCGCACCGTCTAGGACGCGCCCGGCGATAAGGGGAACGATGAACCGCTTCTCGACCGCATGTGCTTCGCGAAGCACCGGCACGATCTGCTTGGCCACAGCGAGGCAGAACTGCCGGTCGACCCGCGCGGGCATCGAATCGGCCACCGTCTCGAGGTCGTCGCAGAGACGCGACTGTGCGCGGAAGCTCATTTTCAGATCTGCCGGAAGGGCGAGCGGCGTCATCATCGGCACAGTCTCCAGAGCTTTTGGACGCTGGACCTGTTCGGCTTCGCGCAACATTGACCTAGATCAAGGTAACCGGCGCATTCTTACCTACCTTCCGGCCGACATTGTCAGCAAGGAATGGGGGCGCTCTTGCGCTACTTGGGTTGGTTTATCGCACTGGCTTGCGGTGCGTTCTTTTGCTTTGCCCTGGCCGGACTGGCCGTGGACAACCTGTTCCGTGCACATATGGGGATCTTGACCCTGGTGCTGGGCGCAGCCGCAATTGTCGTTGCGCGTCTCCCTGAAAGACCCGCGACCGAAAAGCCGGAAGACAAATCGGGATACTTCGATGCCCCGATCCGCATGGGCACGATCCTGACGGTCTTCTGGGGCTGCGTCGGCTTCCTCGTCGGCGTAGTGGTGGCCCTGCAGCTGGCCTTCCCCGATCTCGACATAGAGCCGTGGCTAAACTTCGGCCGGCTCCGTCCGCTTCACACGTCGGCGGTCATCTTCGCCTTCGGCGGCACGGCGCTCATCACTACGAGCTTTTACGTCGTCCAGCGCACCAGCAAGGCTCGCCTGCTGAACGACAACCTCGCCTGGTTCGTCTTCTGGGGCTACCAGCTCTTCATCGTGATGGCCGCCACCGGCTACCTGCTCGGCATTACCGAGGGTCGCGAATATGCAGAACCCGAGTGGTACACCGATATCTGGCTGACGGTGGTCTGGGTCGCTTACCTCATCCTGTTCCTTGGAACGCTGATCAAGCGCAAGGAACCTCACATCTACGTCGCGAACTGGTTCTACCTCGCGTTCATCGTCACCATTGCGCTCCTACATGTCGTCAACAATCTCAGCATTCCGGTCAGCGTCTTCGGCTCCAAGAGCTACTCGCTGTTCGCCGGCGTACAGGACGCGCTGACGCAGTGGTGGTATGGCCACAACGCGGTGGGCTTCTTCCTGACCGCCGGCTTCCTTGGAATGATGTACTACTTCATGCCCAAGCAGGCCGGACGCCCGGTCTACAGCTACCGCCTGTCGATCATCCACTTCTGGGCGCTGATCTTCCTCTACATCTGGGCCGGCCCGCATCACCTGCACTACACGGCGCTGCCCGATTGGGCGCAGACGCTGGGTATGGTCTTCTCCATCATGCTCTGGATGCCCAGCTGGGGCGGCATGATCAACGGCCTGATGACGCTTCGCGGCGCCTGGGACAAGATGCGGACCGACCCTATCATCCGCATGATGGTGATCGCCGTCGCCTTCTACGGCATGTCGACCTTCGAAGGTCCGGTCATGTCGATCAAGTCGGTCAACGCGCTGTCGCACTATACTGACTGGACCATCGGTCACGTGCACTCTGGTGCACTGGGCTGGGTCGGCATGATCAGCTTCGGCGCCGTCTACTTCATGACGCCACGCCTGTGGGGCCGCAAGCAACTCTACTCGCTGCGAATGGTGAACTGGCACTTCTGGCTGGCGACGGTCGGCATCGTGATCTACGCCTCGGTCATGTGGGTGTCGGGAATCACCCAGGGCCTGATGTGGCGCGAATACGACGCGGACGGTTTCCTCGTCTATTCGTTCGCCGAGACCGTGGCGGCCCTGCACCCCTACTACATCGCGCGTGCCTTCGGCGGGTTCCTCTACCTGCTGGGCGGTCTGGTGATGGCATTCAACGTGTGGATGACGATCCGCGGACAAGTACGCAACGAGCGGCCGATCGTCGAAGCATCCGTCGCGATCCAGCCGGCGGAATAGGAGCTACTTATGGACATCTTGGGAAAACACGGCGTCATCGAACGCAACGCCACCTTGCTGCTCATCCTCTCGCTGGCAGTGGTGTGCATCGGCGGCATCGTCGAGGTCGCTCCGCTGTTCTACTTCCAGAACACGATCGAAAAAGTCGACGGCATGCGCCCCTACACCCCCCTCGAACTGATGGGACGCAACATCTACGTCCGTGAGGGCTGCTACGTCTGCCACAGCCAGATGATCCGTCCGTTCCGCGACGAGACCGAGCGCTACGGCAACTACTCGCTGGCTGCCGAGTCCATGTACGACCACCCCTTCCAGTGGGGCTCCAAGCGCACCGGTCCCGATCTGGCCCGCGTCGGCGGCCGCTACTCGAACGAGTGGCAAGTGCAGCACCTCAGCAATCCGCGCGCGGTAGTGCCTGAATCGATCATGCCGCGTTACGATTTCCTTGCGCGGACACCGCTCGATTTCAGCATCGTCAAGGCGCACCTGCAGGCCAACGCCGCCATCGGGGTGCCTTATAGCCAGGCTGCCATCGACAATGCCGAAGTCGACCTGACCGCACAGGCGACGCCGGACGCGGACACCGCTGGACTGCTGGAGCGCTACTCCAAGGTCAACACCGGCGACTTCGATGGTGCACCCATGAACATCACCGAGATGGATGCGCTTGTCGCCTACCTGCAGATGCTTGGCACGCTGGTCGACTTCTCGACCTACGACGCCAAAGCCAACTACCGCTGAGGGCTCCAATGGACAACGGATTCTACGACGCGCTACGGCACTTCGCCGACAGCTGGGGACTGGTTTACATGATGGGGATCTTCCTCGTCGCCCTGTTCTTCATCGTCCGCCCCGGAGCAAAGGTGCGGGCGGTGGAAGCGGCACGCATTCCCCTCGATGATGACATGCCGGGCCCAGGGGTGCGCAAATGAGCGACCGCCAGATCGACGACGTCACCGGAACCGAGACCACCGGACATGAGTGGGACGGCATCAGGGAGCTCAACACGCCATTGCCGCGCTGGTGGCTGTGGACGTTCTACGCCACGATCGTGTTCGCAATCGGCTACACCATCGCGTTCCCCGCCTGGCCCCTCATCTCGGGCGCCACGCCGGGCGTGCTGGGTTACTCCAGCCGGGCCGACCTCGCCGCCGAGGTAGCGGCCGCCAAGGCAGCGCAGGGCCAGACGATCGCGCGCATCGCTGGAACCCCGGTGGCCGACATTCTCAAGGATGCCGACCTGACGCGCTTTGCGACATCGGGTGGCAAGTCGCTGTTCAAGATCTACTGCTCGCAGTGCCACGGAACCGGCGCGACGGGTGCGGTGGGCTATCCCAATCTCAACGACGACGAGTGGATCTGGGGGGGGAGCATCGACCAGATTTACACGACCATCGCCCATGGGGCCCGCTCGCCGGTCGACGCCGACACGCACTTCAATGTCATGCCCCTGTTCAGCGACGGTCTGCTGGACAAGTCGCAGATCGACCAGGTTGCGAAATATGTCGCTTCCCTGTCCGGCATTGCAGGAGGAGAAGCCACGCCCGAGGGCCAGACCCTGTTTGCCGACAATTGTGCCGCCTGCCACGGGGCGACCGGTCAGGGCATGGTGGACCTGGGCGGGCCTTCGCTCAACGACGGCATCTGGCTCTACGATGGCTCACTCGACGCCATCCGGGCGCAGATCGAAAGCCCCCGTCACGGCGTGATGCCCGCCTGGCTGCCCCGGCTGGGACCGGAAGCCGTCAAGCAGCTCGCCATCTACGTTCATGGCCTGGGGGGAGGCCAGTAGCTGCGGCAAAGTCGCACGCCATGCACGTGCGACCGCCGGCCCGAGATTGACTTGTATCAAGGGCCGGCGGTTCTGCCTGTGACACTGAAAAGGGGACACGCCATGCGAGTTTGCCATGCTTGCGGACCCTCCCGCCCCCACACTTCCTGATCCCAAGCCCGCCAAGCCGGCGCCGCTCTACGCGCCCCGGCGCAAGATCTTCCCCAAGCGTGCCGACGGCGCCTATCGGCGCTTCAAATGGCTGGTGATGGGCATCACCCTGGCCATCTACTACGTCACACCATGGATTCGGTGGTACCGCGGTCCCTACGCGCCGGACCAAGCGGTGCTGGTCGACCTCGCGAACCGGCGCTTCTTCTTTTTCTTTATCGAGATCTGGCCCCAGGAATTCTACTACGTGGCCGGCTTGCTGGTCATGGCCGGCATCGGCCTGTTCCTCGTCACCTCGACGGTGGGGCGCGCCTGGTGCGGCTATGCCTGTCCCCAAACCGTATGGGTCGATCTCTTCATTGCCGTCGAAAACTTCATCGAGGGCGATCGTAATGCCCGCATGAAGCTGGAAGCGGGCCCCTGGACGATCGACAAGCTGTGGAAGCGCGTCGCCAAGCATTCGACCTGGCTGGTGATCGCGGTGCTGACCGGCGGCGCCTGGATCTTCTATTTCGCCGACGCCCCGCGGCTGATTGTCGACGTCGTCTCGCTGCACGCGCCCTTCGTCGCCTACTCCACCATCGCCATCCTGACCGCGACGACCTACGTTTTCGGCGGACTGATGCGCGAACAAGTCTGCACCTACATGTGCCCCTGGCCGCGCATCCAGGGCGCCATGCTGGACGAGTATTCGCTGACGGTCACCTATAACGGCTGGCGCGGCGAACCCCGCAGCCGCCACGCCAAGAAAGCCGCCGCAGAGGGCAAGACTGTAGGCGACTGCGTCGACTGCAACGCCTGTGTGGTCGTGTGCCCGATGGGCATCGATATTCGCGACGGCCAACAGCTTGAATGCATCACCTGTGCACTGTGCATCGATGCCTGCGACGACATCATGGTGCGCCTGGGCAAGGACCGGGGACTGATCTCCTACGCCACCCTATACGACCACCAGCACAACACTGTGATCGCCACCGGCCCGGACGGCCGGATCGATCCGGGTCGCGTCCGTGACACGCTGACGGGCAAACTGGTCGACACCATTCGCCTGACCAACTGGCGCTCGATCATCCGGCCGCGCACGATTGTCTATACGATCGTGCTGGCCGCGATCGGCATGGGCAT
Source organism: Devosia sp. (assembly GCA_040081185.1). GTDB lineage: Bacteria > Pseudomonadota > Alphaproteobacteria > Rhizobiales > Devosiaceae > Devosia_A. Next base: position 6,192 of record JBEBHC010000119.1, read on the forward strand.
GCTCACCGCCCTCGCGCTGCGCACGCCGATCTCCGTTACGGCCCTGCACGACCGCAACCCGCTTTTCGTCGTCATGCGCGACGGCGCCGTCAGCAACGGCTACGACATCAAGATCGCCAACATGACTCCCGAGCCGCGCCAGGTCACGCTCGCCGTCGACGGACTCCCGGGTGCGACCCTGTCAATTGCGGAACAGGGCAACCTCACTCCGCAAACCGTGCAGCTGTCGCTTGAGCCCGATCGTGTGCTGTCCGTCCGTGCCTTTGTGCAGGTCGCGCGCGATGCGGTGCCCGATACCCCGGTGCGCTTCGTCATCGGCGTCGCTTCCGACGACGGTCGCTATCGCGTCCAAACTGAATCCAACTTCGAAATTCCGGTGCATTGATGACCACCATCCAAACCAAACCCGCCAAAACATTCACCGGCTTCCACATGTGGATTCTGGCGCTCTCGTTCTTCGGCGTGGTCATCGGAGTCAACGCCCTGATGGCGACGCTGGCCTTCACCAGCTGGACCGGGCTCGTCGTCGAGAACTCCTACGTTGCAAGCCAGGAGTTCGAAACCAAGCGCCTGGCTCACAACAGGCAGAACGACGCCGGCTGGGCTCCGACCCTGACCTATGCCGACGGCACCATGCGGCTGGCAATCGTCGATGCCGCGCAACATCCGGTCGAACTCGACAAGGTCTCGCTGCAGCTCAACCGCCCGGTCGGCGGTCACGACGATCAACTGGTCGAACTCGAGCGCGCGCCCGACGGCAGTTACACGGCGCCGGTAAAGCTTCCCGCTGGCCTCTGGGAAGCGACGGTAACCGCCGCCGACACCAGCCTCGGACCGTTCGAGATGCGCGAGCGGGTCAAGGTCGAGGCGAGCCCATGACCTGCTGCGTGCCCGGCAGCTTTGCCGTTGTCGAGGATGATCCGTCGGCCATCGAGAACGACGATGCGGCGCTCACCGCCTTGGCTCGCAAGCTCGGCGACGGCACCGCGCAACTCGAATTCGCTGTGCCCGACGCACATTGTGCAGCCTGCATCAGGACGATTGAAACGGCGCTGCTCGACCTGCCCATGGTCAGCACGGCGCGCGTCAACCTCACGCGGCGTCGCGTGCGCGTCGTCTTCGATCCGGCTGCCAAGCCCTCCAGTCTTGCGCCGGCCATCAAGGTCGCTGGCTACCACACCTATGTGCTCGACCCCGCACAGGAGAACGACGGCGATCCGGCGCTCGCTGAACTGATCCGCTCGCTCGGCGTCGCGGCCTTTGCGGCCGGCAACATCATGCTGTTTTCCGTCTCGATCTGGTCCGGTGCCAACGACGCCACGCGCGACTTGTTCCACTGGATCTCGGCGCTCATCGCCTTGCCCGCCATTGCCTATTCCGGTCGCGTGTTCTTCCGCTCCGCCTGGCGGGCACTGAAGGTCGGCAAGACCAACATGGATGTCCCCATCTCCATCGGCGTGACACTGGCGACGGCGCTCAGCCTCTACGAGACGATGCGATCGGGCGATCACGCCTATTTCGACGGCACGACGATGCTGCTGTTCTTCCTGCTGATCGGGCGGACGCTCGACCACGTGATGCGGGAACGCGCCCGCAGCACTATCATGGGTCTCGCGCGCCTTCAGCCGCGCGGCGGCACCATGATCAGGCAAGACGGTTCGCGCGAATATCTCAAGCTCACCGAGATCGCCCCCGGCATGACGCTCGAAGTGAAGTCGGGCGAACGCGTGCCCGTTGACAGCATCCTGCTCTCGCCAGGCAGCAGCTTCGACTATTCCATCATCACCGGCGAAACCCTGCCCCACCATATCGGCACCGGAGAGCAGGTTGTCGCCGGCGCGGCCAGCCTGTCTGGCCCCGTTCAGGTCCGGACCGAGCGCGTCGCCGAAGATTCGTTCCTGTCACACATGGCGACCATGATGGATGCGGCGGAGAACGCCAAGACGAGGCCGCGACGCATCGCCGATCGCGCGGCGGCGCTCTATGCGCCCGTTGTGCACACCATTGCGATTTCAACGTTCCTCGGCTGGGGGCTGCTAAGCGGCGACTGGCACCAGGCATTGGTCAACGCCGTCGCCGTGCTTATCATCACCTGCCCCTGCGCCTTGGCGCTGGCTGTGCCGATCGTCCACGTCGTGGCCGCGGGCAGCCTGTTTGAACGCGGCATTCTCATGAAGGACGGCGCGGCGCTCGAACGCATCGCCGACATCGACTCCGTCGCCTTCGACAAGACTGGAACGCTGACCGCAGGCGACCCGATACTGGTGAAGATCGACCTTCTGAGCAACGAAGCCGGCTCCGTCGCAGCTGCCCTGGCGGCGGCGAGCACCCATCCGGTTTCGCGCGCGATTGCCCTTGGCCTCGACCACGCCCCTGCTGCGCTGACCGCCGTCCGTGAAATCCCCGGAAGAGGAATGGAGGGCACCTTTGGCGGTAACCGCTGGCGGCTCGGCTCGATCGACTGGTGCGCGGCCGCCGGAGCCGCAGACATCACCACCGGCACAGTCGGCATCGGGCGGAATGGGCAACTCCTCGGCACCTTCGGCTTCAAGGACAGCGTCAGGCTCAATGCACCGTCGGTCGTTGCCGAACTCGGTCGCATGCACCTGCCTGTCCGTGTTCTGTCTGGCGATGCACCCATCGCCGTCGCGCGTGCCGCCCAGGCCGCAGGCATCACGGTCGCCCGCGCTGCGCTCACCCCCGAGGACAAGCTCGCCGATGTCGCGCAGGGAAGGACCCTGATGGTTGGGGACGGCATTAACGATGCGCCAGCGCTCCGAGCAGCGCATGCATCGATGGCACCATCGAGCGCTGCCGACATCGGCCGGACTGCCGCCGACTTCGTCATCACAGGCGGGGACCTGGCGGCAGTGCCGTTCACAATCGAGACCGCACGCCGCGCCGCTCGGATCGTGGCCCAGAATCTTGCCATCGCGGTCGGCTACAACGCCATCGCCGTACCACTCGCGGTCTCAGGTCACGTCACGCCGTTGATTGCTGCCCTCGCCATGTCGCTCTCTTCGATCATCGTCGTCACTAACGCACTTCGTCTTCGGCTCACATCGGACAAGAAGCCAAAGTCTCAACGGGCGCTGGCATTGCTGCAGAGAAGCCCGGCATGACCGGGCTCGCCATCACGATCCCCATTGCCATAGTCATGGGCCTCGGTGCACTCGCGGCGTTCCTGTGGGCTTTGCGATCCGGGCAATACGAGGACATGGAAGGCGCAGGCCAGCGCATTCTCGACGACGAGGACGAGCCGCGGCCGCGCTGACCGCCCACATGCAGTTTGAGCACAATCAAGGCCGTCGGGCTGACGCTTCCGCCGACGGCGTCGTCGTGACGGAACGCGGTCGGCCGTTCGTTCGAAGCCTGGCAGCGGGGTTCGATAGATATCTCGGTCGCGGCGCCGGCCGGCACTCGACCGGCGTCTAGGGCGCGGCGCGCCGCTGTTGGATTGATGTGGGTCAATCTCGCCGGACCGTCATCGGGTTACGTCTGGGTGCACCACACCGCGCAGGGGAACCTTAGCCATGGATTATCGCGGGCTCTTCGAAGACGCGGTCGACGCGCTTCGGCAGGAAAAGCGCTATCGCGTGTTCGCCGATCTTGAGCGGGTGGCG
>JBEBHC010000278.1:0-2588 GCA_040081185.1 Devosia sp.
GCCTGCAAGTGGACCGGCAAGCGCTCCGACGCCGAGGACATCGCGCAGGAAGTCTGCATCAAACTCGGCAGCGTCATCACCCAGTTCGATGGCCGCTCCGCTTTCACCTCCTGGCTCTACCGCATCACGCTCAACATGGTGCGCGACATGCAGCGCTCCACCACGCGCAAAGCCAGGACCGTCGACGCCTTCACCCTGGTCCACCCCGAGGATGATCCCGGCGGCCAGGAAGAAGCCACCACCGCACACGAAATCTGGGAACGGGTTGGCGCACTGCCCGAAAAACAGCGCGAAGCGATCATGCTGGTCTACGCCGAGGACATGAACCACGCCGAGGCCGCAGAGATCATGGGGTGCAAGGAGGCGACTGTCTCCTGGCACATACACGAAGCCAAGAAGACCCTGCGGGGCCTTCTATGAACGAGGACGACAAGATGACCGATGAAGCGCTCTCCACTATGAAGCAGCTGCGTGCCGCGCGGCCCTCGCCGGAAGCCAAAAAGCTCGCGCTCAACGCCGCCATGGTTGCGTTCGACGCGGCCCAGGCTGCGCCAAAGACCCGCGCCGCTGCTGCTGCCTCCGATGCCGGTTTCTTCACCCGCCTCGCCGCCCGCCTGCGCACCGGCTGGATCGCCGCTCCCGCTGGCGCCGCTGCGCTCGCGCTCGTTCTGCTTCCCGTCGGCTACCAGGCCCTCAACTCTACCTCCATGACCTCGCTCGAGCCGCCGACCGGCATCGAGACCCTCGTCAAGGATGGCGACGACGCCAAGAAGGAAATCCGCACTGACGCCAACGCCGATGCGACTGTTGCAGGCCAGACCACGATAACTGCCACCACCAACACACCCAAGGCGTCCCAGCAGGTTGCGTCCCAGCCCATGCTTCAGTCCGAGATCGGTGCCACCGATGAACTGGCGCGTGAGGAAGGCGAAGTCGACATGCCGGTCGATGCCGGCGCTGCCGGTCTCGTGGCCAACGAATCCTTCGCCGTCGCGTCGCCCGAGCCCACCGCCCCGCCGATGGCGGACATGAAGATGCGCCTCTCCAGCCCCGCCACCGAGGTGGCACAGGGCTACTCGACCGATAGCGGCGTGTCGCTCGAACCTTCGGGCGATGTGTTCGCGGCATTCGAGGAGAACCGCCTCAAGGTCGTCGCCGAGGAGCCTGTCTCGACCTTCTCCATCGATGTCGACACGGCGTCCTATTCCTACATCCGCTCGAGCCTCGAGAATGGCTACATCCCCGAACCCGATGCCGTGCGGCTCGAAGAGCTGATCAACTACTTCCCCTATGATTACGCCGCCCCGGCGACCCTGGATGCGCCCTTCCGTGCCACCATGTCGGTGATCCCGACGCCGTGGAACACCCGCACCCAGCTGCTCGAAATCGGCATCAAGGGCTACGTCCCGCCGGTCGAGGATCGTCAGCCGCAGAACCTCACCTTCCTCATCGACACTTCGGGGTCGATGGATGAGCCCAACAAGCTGCCGCTGCTGAAGCGTGCGTTTGGTCTGCTTGTCGATCAGCTCAAGGCCGACGATAGGGTGTCCATCGTCGTCTATGCCGGCTCGGCCGGTGTGGTCCTCGAGCCGACCAAGGCTGCCGAAAAGACCAAGATCCTCCGCGCCCTCGATAACCTCCAGGCCGGCGGCTCCACGGCAGGTGCGGAAGGCATCGCGCTGGCTTACAGCCTCGCCGAGGAAAACAAGGCGGAAGGCTCGGTGAACCGCGTCATCCTCGCCACGGACGGCGATTTCAACGTCGGCATCTCCGATCCAGAGGACCTCAAGACCTACATCAAGGAAAAGCGCGACAGCGGCGTGTTCCTCTCGGTGCTCGGCTTCGGCCGCGGCAATCTCGATGACGCCCTGATGCAGACCCTCGCCCAGAACGGCAACGGCAACGCCGCTTACATCGACAACTACCGCGAGGCCCGCAAGGTTCTGGTGGAGGAAGGTGGCGCCAACCTCGTTACCATCGCCAAGGATGTGAAGCTCCAGGTCGAGTTCAACCCCGCCGTGGTCAGCGAATACCGTCTCATCGGCTACGAAACCCGCGCCCTCAATCGCGAGGACTTCAACAACGACACCGTCGATGCCGGAGAAATCGGCGCGGGCCACACTGTAACGGCGCTCTACGAAATCACGCTCAAGGGTTCGGGCGGAGAACTCAACGACCCGTTGCGCTATGGCGAAGTGGCAAGCAACGAGATTGCCGCCGATGACGAACTTGGCTTCCTCAAGATGCGCTACAAGGCGCCCGATGGGGATGTGAGCAAGCTCATCGAAGCCCCGATCACGCGTGACCTCATGGTGGACGACGTGTCAGCCGCCGGCAACGACCAGCGTTTTGCCGCCGCCGTCGCCGCCTTCGGCCAGAAGCTCAAGGGCTCGAACTACGGTGGCGACATGACCTGGCAGCAGATCGCCGATCTCGCCAACGGCTCCAAGGGTCCGGACAAGGATGGCTACCGCGCCGAGTTCGTCCAGCTCGTCGAGGAGGCCGGCTCGCTCCGCCCCGATGCCACCCCGGCAACCCCGTCGGAATAGGAACCGCAGAGGCCCGCCTCCCTGCCTCTGCTGCTGGAG
>JBEBHC010000279.1:0-2584 GCA_040081185.1 Devosia sp.
CTGCCGACGTGGTTGGGGGCGGATCGCAAAGCTGTGGCGATCAAGGCCGACGGCGGGTTGGAACTATCGGACAGTGAGGCGTTTGCGTTCGCCGACCGTGTGGTGAGCGACGCGCAGGGCTCGGGCATCGTCACCGACATGGCGGGCGTGCAACGCGGGGCGAACGTCTATGGCCTGTTCACCCGATTCTATAGCTACGCGAACACCACTTTGCAGCACAATCTGGAGATCGTGCGGCGCGAGAAGCACGACGCCAAGGACTACGCCTACGCGACCCACGACATGATCATGACCAACATCGTGCCGGCGATTATGCTCGCTGCTATGAAAGCTGCGTTCACCGGCGGCGACGGTGAAGATGACGACTTCTTGAAAGCGGTGGGCAAAGAGCTTGGCAGTTCGCTATTAGGCATGGTCGTGGGTTTACGCGAGTTCTCAAGCGCGGTGCAAGGATATGACTACCAAGGCCCAAGCGGCTTGCGGTTTTTTGCGTCAGCCTATCGCCTGGGCGAGCAAACCCTTAAAGGTGAGTTCGGGCTAAGGTTCTGGAACGCCGCGATTGACACATTGGGCTATGGCACCGGGCTCGTGCCGTCTGGCCAGATCAACCGGACCCTGAAAGGTATCGACGCGCTGACCTCGGGCGATACAGACCGGCCCACGGCGGTGTTGTTCGGCCCTCCGAAGTAGACCCCCAAGGGTGCGGCAAGTGTCACCCCCACACCCATAGGATGCCAAGATGACGATTAACACCGAAGCCGCGCGCAAAGCAGGGCCTTACGCCTGCAACGGGGTGCTCGTCACCTTCAATTTTTACTTCAAGATTTTCACGGCCAGCACGGACCTAAACCCCGTCCTGGCGGATAGCGCGGGTGTTGAAACGGCGCTGGTCTATAGCACCAACTACACCGTGTCGATGAACGCCGACCAGGATACCAACCCCGGCGGCACCATCACCACGCTATTGGCCTACGCTACCGGCTACAAGATTACCATCGGCAGTGCGGTGCCCGCCACGCAGACTACCGACATCCCGAATAACAGCAGTTTCCACGCGAATGTGGTCGAGCAAGGCTTCGATAAGGCTGTGGCGTTGTTGCTCGACAACAAAGAAAAACTGGCGCGCAGTATTCGCGGGCCGATCAGCGACGAAGACGTGTTGGTTGAATTGCCGACGGCGGCGAACCGCGCGCTCAAATACGCCTACTTTGACTCAACCGGCCAGCCTGGCGTATCAGGCGGAGGCCCCGGCAACGTGCCCATATCCTCTGCCATGGAGCCGGTCGTTTCTGCGGCGTCACTGAGCTTAGCGCGCATCGCGATGGGTGTACCTCATGAGAGCTTGCTTGCGCGCGGTATGACCGGCGGGCGGCTAAGCCCTAGTTCTAACGGGTCTGGCCAAGCATATTCGCACCGTCCAGCCACCGGCGGGATCATCTATTACACCCCTTACACCGGCACGGTACTTGGACTATACGACAGCGGCACGTGGAAACTGGCTGATATCCAAGGTTTCGTGACTGCCAGCTATTTGTCCATCGCGGCGTTGACCGATGATCGTCCGTTCGATGTTTTCGCGTATTACAACGCGGGGCTTGTGGCGTTGGAAGGTGTTAGCTGGGCCTCGGACTCAGCGCGTGCGACCTCCCTCACTCAGCTAGACACAGTGTGGGTCAAACAAGGCGATACGTCGCGTCGGTTCTTGGGTACTTGCCGCAAACGCGGAGGCTTAGTCACCACTGCGGCGCCGTACCTAGACGTGTGGAATATGTACAACCGTATCCCGGTATCGGCATTTATCAGCGACACCACAGATAGCTGGACGATTGCGGCGAGCGCTGCTTGGCGTCAAGTGCGCGCGTCGGCTGCGAATCAGATCGAGTTCACCTGCGGCATGGACAACGGTGTCAACGTCGAAGCACACGCGTATGCCCGCGCTATCAACAGCACTGCGACCGCGAGATATTTTGCGACGGGTGTTGGATTAAATAGTGCAGCATCGAACGGCGCAACCATCACGCTGGGCGCGTCGTGCACCAGCACTATTGACGGTCAAGCAAGTGCGCACCTTGTGGGGCAGTCCACCGCGGTAGCACTCGGCCAAAACTACTTGGCGTGGATGGAACGAGGCGACGGCACCGAAACACAGACGTTTTACGGGGACAACGCCGTAGGCTCCAATGGCCTGCAGACCGGCATGACAGCTACGATTGTGATGTAGCCATGGCTGACGAACTCTTTTTGCAAACAAGTGCGCTGTCCGAGCAAGACTCTGAGCGCATCGCTCAAAATAGCGGGTTGTTACACACTATTCTAAAGAAGCAGGATGAAACTCTGACTCGGGTAAGCGCGCTCGAAGACCAAGTCACTGCTATCAACACAGGGTTCCCCGCGGGCGATCCTGAATCACACCGTCGCTACCACGAAACGATTATCGAAGACCTGGCAGAGCGCCGCAAATTGCGCCAGGCCATTCAAGAGAAAACTATCTCAGGGCTCGTGTGGGCGTTCCTGCTCGGGTGTGGAACTGCCATCTGGAACGAGATTGTGAAGCGCTTGGCAGGACACTAGCACGCTCGTGTGC
>JBEBHC010000017.1:0-34219 GCA_040081185.1 Devosia sp.
GTCCGAGCCTCTCGCCGCCCAGATCGGCCGCTGGCGAGATGGAGGCAAGGCGGGCCTGGCGCTGGCCATTGGCGGCGCCGACGGGCTCGACCCCGATTTCGTCAAAGCCGCCGACCTGACGCTCTCGCTGTCGGCCCTCACCTGGCCGCACCAGCTCGTCCGCATCATGCTCGCCGAGCAGCTCTACCGGGTCACGACGATCTTGGCGGGCCACCCCTATCACCGCGCGTGAATGCCCCGGCGGGGTCATTCAAAAGCCATTTCACTGGGGCTGTTAACCCCCGGACTGCTAGGGTTCGGCAACTGATTCTCTGCTTCGGGGCGGCATGGCGAGACTGACCCGTGGATTGCGGCTGACCGGGGCTTTTTGCCTCGCGCTGTCGCTCGTCCATAGCGCTGCCGGCCAGTCCGAAACGCCAATAACGCCCGCCGGCGCCATGCCGCTCGCCGCTGCCGAATCCGAGGACAGCCAGAAGGCGCTCGCCGATATCGAGGCGTCGCTCTCGCTCAGCCAAGACAACGTCAATCGGCTGAAAGCCGAGATCGAAGCCATGCGGGGTGATCGCGGCAAGCAGAACGCCGCGCTGATCGCCGCCGGTGAACGCCTGAAGCTGGCGGAAGCGGACGTCGCGGCGGTGGAGCAGAAGATCGGCGACCTGATCGTCCAGGAACTCGAAACGCGCGGCCGCCTCGACGGCGCCGATGGCTCGATCTCCAACGTTCTGGCCGCGCTCGAGCGCATCACCCGCAATCCGCCGCCGGCATTGATCGTCGACCCCTCCGACGCGCTGGGCTCGGCCCGCAGTGCCATGCTGATCTCCGCCATCCTCCCGCAACTGCAGGCGCGGGCAGCAGCCGTGATGGGCGACCTTGCCAAGCTCAACGACATCAAAGGCCAGGCCGAGGCCGAAGAGGACCGTCTGCGCGCCAATTTCGATATCCTCGAAGAAGAGCAACTGCGCATCGCGACCCTGATCGCCGCCCAGAAGGAAAACGAGCAGACCGCCCAGGCGACCATCGCTGCAGAGGAGCAGTTGGCCTCGGACCTGTCGGCCAAAGCCGCCGCCCTGAAGCAGCAGATCGATGGCCTGTCGCGCCGTGCTCAAGCTGTGCAAACCGCTGCTGAAGCAACGGAAAATGCTAACAATGGCGCTCGCCCCACCCTCGACGACGAGACCGTTCGCCTGGCGCTCGCCAACATGGAGCGCACCGAACCGGCCGTACCGTTCCTCTCCGCCAAGGGCTACCTCGCCTTCCCGGCAAATGGCGTCACAGTGATCAACTACGGCGACGGCGACGGCTTCGGCGGCATCTCAAAGGGCGTCAGCGTCGTCACGCGGGCAGGAGCATCTGTGATGGCACCGGCCGACGGCTGGGTGCTCTACAAGGGCGACTATCTCAATTATGGCCAAATCGTCATCCTAGATGCCGGTCAGGACTACACAATCCTGCTGGCAGGCCTTGCCGGCGTATCCGTCGATCCCGGACAATTCGTCCTGATGGGACAACAACTGGGCACCATGGGATCACGGACAATTGGCCGGACCGTTGCGACCAATGCTGGCGCGCAGAATCCGACCCTCTATATTGAAATGCGCAAGGACAGCGCGCCTATCGACCCCACCGGATGGTGGACTTTCACCACCGCCACACAAGCTGGATAAACATCTATGCGACTGACCCCCATTCGCGCCGCGCTGATCGCCCTGATCGTTGCAGCGCCCTTCGCGATGACCGCACTGGCCCAGGACAGCGTGCCGCCCGCCGACGATCCGGCAGTGGCGACCGACGCGGACGCTGCCGTCACCGGTCCGCATCCGCGCACCCCGGAAGAAATCTATTCCGATCTCGATTTCTTCGGCGAAGTGCTCGATCGCGTACGCGCCGAATATGTCGACGCGCCCGATGAGCGCGAACTGATCCGTGCCGCCATTCGCGGCATGCTGACCTCGCTCGATCCGCATTCGGACTATCTGTCGCCCGACGACTTCACCGCGGTGCAGGAAGACACCTCCGGCCAGTTCGGCGGCCTCGGCATCGAGGTGACGATGGATCAGGGAGTGATCAAGGTCATCTCGCCCATCGACGACACGCCGGCTTCCCGCGCGGGCATTCTCGCCAACGACTACATCGTCGAGCTCAACGGCAAGTCCGTGCAGGGCATGGTGCTGGACGATGCGGTCGAGATGATGCGCGGGCCGCTCGGCTCCGAGGTCAAGATCACCGTCATCCGCGAAGGCGCCATGGTGCCGCTGTACTTCACGCTGGCCCGCGATGTCATCGCGACCCGCGTCACCAAGTGGAGCATGGAGGGCGACGTCCTCTATCTGCGCCTCACGCGATTCTCCGAGCAGGCCTATTCCGGCATCCAGAAGTCGATCAAGGAAGCCTACGAGGCCAACAAGGACGTGCCGCCCAAGGGCATCATCTTCGACCTGCGCAACAACCCCGGCGGTCTCGTCGATCAGGCCGTGCTGGTCTCCGACGCCTTCCTCAAGCAGGGATCGGTGGTGCTGACGCGCGGTCGCATCGAGAGCGAAAGCGCTCGTTACGACGCCAAGCCCGATGACCTCGACGCCAAGCTGGCGGCTGTCCCGGTAATCGTGCTGACCAATGGCGGCACGGCCTCGGCAGCCGAAATCGTCGCCGGTGCGTTGCAGGACCACAAGCGCGCGACGGTGCTCGGCACGCGGTCGTTCGGCAAGGGCACAGTGCAGTCGATCATCAACCTCGGTCCCGATGGCGGCGTGCGCCTCACCACAGCGCGCTACTACACGCCGAACAATCGCTCGATCCAGGCCGCGGGCATCCAGCCCGACATCCTCGTGACGCAGGACGTGCCGCTCGAATACCAGGGTCGCGACGAGTTGATGGGCGAGGCGGGCTACGCCGACCAGATCGGCGGCGGCACCGAAGAGGTGGCGACCGTCGGTTCCTCGGTCTTCGTACCCACCGACAAGACCAAGGACAACCAGCTGCAGATGGCCATCAAGCTCATCGACGGGCTCGAGACCAATGCCGCCTTTCCGCCCAAGGCGGAAGGCTAAGGCTGAGTGCTGAGCGGTTGGCGCTGATGTGCTATCGCTCGGCAGGCTGGCTGGCCGGCGGTGATTCGCCGGCCTCGCCCTGCGGATGGGGCTTATGACAGACGAGCTAGGCGCGCCACTGACGGGCCGTCGCCGCAGGCAGCAGGCAGCGTTTGGCCTATCCAATCGCAGCCGCCTGCCGCTGGCGCGCATTGCCATCGCCGCGATCGCACTGGTGCTGGTCCTCGCCGGCGTACGCATGTTCTTCGTGACCGATCCGTTCGGTGGACGCCCCACCGCAGTCGCCGACATTAACTCGACGCGCGATTCCAACACCGTCGCCGGGGCCGTCACCAGCAACGAGACGGTGAACGCCGAGATCACCGCCGGCCCGGAATTCGTGCCGGGCGGCATGGCCATCACCGAAGTCGGCAACGACCTGCCCGATGGCGCAGCGCCGGCCGCGGCCGACGCCACTCGCGATGCCGATGGCCTCGAACCCGATCTGCTGGAGGAGACCGAGCATGGCGCCATCCCGCGCATGTCGGCCACGGGCGAGTCGCCCTTCGAGGCCTATTCGCGCCCGTCGCTCACCCCGCAGACGGCCGGCGGCAAGATCCTCGTCGCCATCGTCGTCACCGGGCTTGGCCTGTCGGCCCAAGGCACCGATGCGGCCATCGACACCCTGCCCCAAAACGTCACCCTCGCCTTCGCTCCCTACGGCAAGGAACTCGAGCAATCCGTCGCGTCGGCGCGCAGCAATGGGCATGAAATCCTGCTGCAGGTGCCACTGGAGCCTTTCGACTATCCCGAGAACGATCCCGGTCCCGACACGCTGCTCACGGGGCAGGCGCCGCGCGACAATCTGGAACGGCTTTTCACTGTGATGGGCAAGTTCGGCGGCTATGTCGGCGTGATGAACCACATGGGGGCGCGCTTTACCGCCTCGGCCGCCGACTTCGGCCCGATGATGGAGGAGCTCGGCACGCGTGGCCTCGGCTATATCGACGACGGCTCGTCGAACCGTTCGCTCGCGCCGCAGCTCGCTGCGGCCAACGCCGTGGAATTCGGCCGCGCCGACATGGCGCTCGACATCAACCCGGCCCGCGCCCCGATCCTCGATGCGCTCAAGGCGCTCGAGGCGAAGGCGATGGAACGGGGTGGTGCTATCGGTGTCGTCTCCGCCCTGCCCGTTTCGGTGCAGACCATCGCCGAATGGGCCAAGACAGCCGCCGACCGCAATATCGAGATCGTGCCGGTGAGTGCGCTGATGGCGAAGTCGCAGTGAAGGCGCCGGATCGCGAGAGGATGCCCTATCGCGATTGCGTCGGCACCGCGGTCTTCAACGTGCAGGGTCTGGTGCTGATCGGCCGCCGCAGGCCCGAGGATGACCCCGAGGATTCGAGCGAGCAGGACGCCCCGTGGCAGATGCCTCAGGGCGGCATCGACAAGGGCGAAGAGCCGCTGGCAACAGCGCGCCGCGAATTGTTCGAGGAGACCTCGGTGCGTTCGGTCGAACTCATCGCGGAGGCGCCGGGCTGGATCTACTACGACCTGCCCGACGACGCGCTGGGGATAGCGCTGAAGGGCAAATATCGCGGCCAACGCCAGCGTTGGTTCGCTTTTAGATTCACCGGCAAGGACAGTGAGATCAACGTCACTGCTCCTGGCGACGGCGCGATGCCGGCAGAGTTCGATACTTGGCGCTGGGAAGCACTCGAACGCCTCCCTGACCTCATCGTGCCGTTCAAGCGCGAAGCCTATCTCAAGGTCGTCGCCGCCTTCGCCGACATCCCTCGCCGGTTGGCCGACAAGTGAAGACCATCGGCCTGATCGGTGGTATGAGTTGGGAATCCACCGCTCACTACTACGCCATCCTCAACCGTGAGACGGCGCGCCTGCTCGGCGGACTGCACTCGGCGCCGGTAATCCTTCACTCGGTGGACTTCGCTCCCATCGCCGACATGCAATCGGCCGGCGACTGGGACGGCGCAGGCCGCGTCCTCGCCGATATCGCGCGAGCACTCGAGCAGCAGGGCGCAGGCATAATCGGCCTTGCGACCAACACCATGCACATCAACGCCCCGCAGATCCGCGCCGCCACTGACGTACCATTCCTCCATATCGCCGCGCCGACGGCGGACGCACTCCTGGCCGATGGCATCGGCAAGGTCGGCCTGCTCGGCACTCGCTTCACCATGGAAAAGCGCTTCTACATCGATGAGGTGGAAGCCCGCGGGTTCGAAGTGCTCGTGCCCGATGTCGGTATAACCAACCTCAACGGCATCATCTACGAAGAGTTGGTAAAGGGCATCGTCCGCAACGAGTCGCGCCATATCTACGTCGAGGCCATATCGCGGCTCGCCGCGCGCGGCGCGCAGGCGGTGATCCTCGGCTGTACCGAGATCGGCATGCTGATCGACGACAGCGTCAGCCCGCTGCCGACCTACGACACGACCGAACTACATGCCAAGGCCCTGGTGGCCGCGGCATTGGTCTGAGCCTACGCCGCGCGGTGTCGCCGCACGAGGTCGTCGCCATCGTCCTCGACGTTGAACACATCGACGATGCGATCGAGTTCATTGGCCTGTGCTTCGGTCTGCTCGATGGCCGCATTGGTTTCTTCGACCAATGCCGCATTGTGTTGCGTCATCTCGTCGAGCGTGCGCACCGCGCGCGTGACCTCTTCGATCGCGGCTGCCTGTTCGCGGCTCGCTTGCGCAATGCCTTCGATCAGGCCGCTCGACTCCCGCGCCGCATCGAGCATGGCGAGCAACTTCTGCGCGGCCTCGGCCACCAGACGGCTGCCGCCCGCGACCTCCGTCCCAGATTGCTCGATAAGCCCCTTCACTTCGGACGATGCCTGCGCCGCCGATTGCGCCAGGCGGCGCACTTCGATGGCGACGACCGCAAAGCCTCTGCCCGCCTCGCCGGCACGCGCTGCTTCCACTGAAGCGTTGAGCGCCAGCAGGTTGGTCTGGAACGCGATGTCGTCGATGAGCCCGATGATGTTGGAGATCTTGCCCGATGACTCTGTGATGCGCTCCATCGCCTCGGTCGCGCGGTTCATCACCACGCCGCCATCGGTGGCAGTCTGGCTCACCGCGCGCGCCTTGCTGCTCGCCGATTCCGCACGCCGCGCGTTGTCGTGCACCGTCGAGGCCAGTTGCTCCATCGCGGCCGACGTCTCTTCAATTGTCGCTGATTGCTTGGTGGTGCGCTCGCTCAGATCGTTCGAGCCCGATAGCATTTCGCTCGTCGCCGTCTTCAGCGCGCGAGATGTGCCGCGTAACGCCCGCACCACCTGCGTCAGGGTTTCACCAACGCCGTTGGTATCGTCGCGCAATTGCGCGAAGGCCCCCTCGTACTCGCCCTGCATCCGCTGGGTGAGATCGGTTTGAGCCAAAGCCGAGAGCACGCGCCCGGTCTCTTCGAGCCGCTCGTCGACGGTCTCGACCAGATTGTTGACGCTGCGCGCGAGGCTGTTGAGTTCGGCATCGGCAAAGGCCTCATCCACGCGCTTGGTGAAGTCGCCCACAACTGCCGCATCGACAACTGCACCGAAAGCGCGCTGCAGATTCTGCATCATGCGCACCCGCTCGACCTGCCGCATCTCAATGCCGGCGCGCTCGCCGTCGGCCAACTCGTTGACCCGTTTCGCACTCGCGCGGAACACCTCGACGGCGCGCGCCATCTCACCGATTTCGTCATGCTTTTCGGCGCCCTTGACCTCCACATCGAGGTCGCCACCCGCAAGTGCATTCATGCCCGTCGTGAGGCGGGTAATGGGCCGCGTGATTGCCCGGGCAAACAGCAGGCCGGCAATCGCCACGATCAATAGCAGCCCGCTGCCGATCATCAGCATCAGCGAGCCGAGCCGCGCGATCGGCTCCATGATCTCGGCGCGGTCCATCACCGCCACCACACCCCAGCTCTGCGACGCCGTGATGTCGGCGGGCGCGGCGGCGGCGAGCACCGGCCGCCCGCGGAAGTTCTCCGACGACGTTTCCGCCGGCACACCCCACACCGCCTCTTCGATCGCCGGATCGAAGATGGTCGGGTTCAGCACGTCGTCTTCGCTGGTGAAGTCCGAGTTTGAGCGCGCCAGCCCATCCGGGCCGACGATGATCACATCGCCGGTCTGTCCGAGGCCGGTGCGGTAGGCAATGACCTGGCCGGCGCGATCGGGCGTAACCGAAAGGGCGATCACGCCAATGCGGATGTCCTTGGAGTCAAAGATCGGCGCGGAAAAGAACGCCAGCGGCACGCCGCCTTCGGCCGCATAGGGCGAGAAGTCGACAAAGCTGAAGCTACCCTCTGCAGCACTATCGGCAGCGGCGGCGCGGAAGGCCCGGCCGAGGCCACTATCGGAATACTGGCCGCCCGCTTCGGCGAAATTGGTCGCGAAGTCGTCCTGCTTGCCGGTCGAAAAGACCAGGTTGCCCTTGAGATCGAGCATGTAGAGGTCGCGGTAGCCCTGCACCTTCACCTGCTCGCGGAACAGCGGCTGGTAGCGCTTGTGCGATTGTGCGTAGGCCGGCGGCACCATGCCGTCGATGACCTCGATCGCCGGGCGATCCTCGAGCGGCCCGCCGAGCAAGATGCCGCGCAGCGTCGTCGCCGCATCCTTGCCTGCCCCGAGCGTATCCATCGCGGCCCAGCCTTGCGCGAAGTTCGACAGCGCGATCTGCGCGAAATCCGAATTGGCGGTCTTGACCAGATCGGCTTCGACGCCCTGGATGTACATGTTGACCTGGTTGGCGCGCTCGAAGGCGATGGTCGCCAACTGCAGCCGCGCCTGCTGGTCGAGCGAGGTGGCGGCCATCAGGTAGCTGCCCGCTCCAACCCCGGCGCCAACCAGTACCGCCGAGACCACGAGGGCCAGTGGCAGCTTCTGCGCGATGCGCATCCGGGGGAACAGTCTCATGGCCGTGGCTCTCCTCGGGCTACCGCGGCAAGGCGGACAGACCCATGCAAAGACTAGTCGGCTATGGATAAGATTAAGTTACGCCACCGGGAGTGCGGGTTCTTGCCGCCTAGTGTGCGGCCTGTCGGGCGACTTCCGCATCGGTCAGCAGGTTGCGCCACTGATCGAGTTCGTTCTGCAGGCGATCCTGCTCGATCGACGTGCTCGCCGCCTGCAGCGCCGTCATACCTGTGGCGATGAGGTTTTCGATCTCGGTGCGGTCGAAATCGGCGACCGGACGCGCCTGCTCGGCAAGGATCGTGATTCCCTCGGGCGAGACATCGGCGAAACCGCCGCGAACATAATAGACGTGCGCGACGTTGGCCGCGTCGGTGACGGTGATGAAGCCGGGCTTCAGCGTCGTCATCAGCGGGGCATGGTCGCCCAGCACGGTGAAATAGCCTTCGGCGCCCGGCACGGTGACCGAGTTCGCCTGCTGGCTGACCACCAGGCGCTCCGGAGAAACGATCTCGATCTTTACGCCGTCCGCCATGACTCTTCCTTACGCCGCCTGCGCGGCCAGCTTCTGGGCCTTCTTGACCGCATCTTCGATGGTGCCGACCATGTAGAAGGCCGCTTCCGGCAGGTGGTCGTAGTCGCCGGCAACGAGGCCCTTGAACCCCTTGATGGTGTCTTCGAGCGCAACGAAGATGCCCGGAGTACCGGTGAAGGCTTCGGCCACGAAGAACGGCTGGCTCATGAAGCGCTCGATCTTGCGGGCGCGGGCCACGGTCAGCTTGTCCTCTTCGGAAAGCTCGTCCATGCCCAGGATCGCGATGATGTCCTGCAGCGCCTTGTAGCGCTGGAGGATCTGCTGCACTTCGCGGGCCGTGTTGTAGTGATCCTCGCCTACGATGTTGGCCGACAGCATGCGCGAAGTGGAGTCGAGCGGGTCGACCGCCGGGTAGATGCCCTTTTCGGAGATGGCGCGGTTCAGCGTCGTCGTCGAATCGAGGTGGGCGAACGAGGTCGCAGGTGCCGGATCGGTGAGATCGTCGGCCGGCACGTAGATGGCCTGCACGGACGTGATCGAACCCTTGTTCGTCGTCGTGATGCGTTCCTGCAGCGCACCCATGTCCGTGGCCAGCGTCGGCTGGTAACCCACGGCCGAAGGAATACGGCCGAGCAGAGCCGACATCTCGGCACCCGCCTGGGTGAAGCGGAAGATGTTGTCGACGAAGAACAGCACGTCCTGGCCCTGGTCGCGGAAATGCTCGGCGACCGTGAGGCCCGACAGAGCAACGCGCGCACGCGCGCCCGGCGGCTCATTCATCTGGCCGAACACCAGGGCGCACTTCGAACCGGCGGTCGAGCCATTGTTCTCATGCGGATCCTTGTTCACGCCGGACTCGATCATCTCGTGATAGAGGTCATTGCCCTCGCGGGTACGCTCACCCACGCCGGCGAACACGGAGTAGCCACCGTGCGCCTTGGCGACGTTGTTGATCAGCTCCTGGATCAGCACCGTCTTGCCGACGCCGGCGCCACCGAACAGGCCGATCTTGCCGCCGCGCGCATAGGGGGCGATCAGATCCACGACCTTGATGCCGGTGACGAGGATCTGTGCTTCCGACGATTGCTCGGTGAACTCGGGCGCATCCTGGTGGATGGCGCGGCGCGAGGCGGTAACCACCGGGCCGGCTTCGTCCACCGGCTCGCCGATGACGTTCATGATGCGGCCCAGCGTCTCGTCGCCCACCGGCACAGAGATCGGCGCGCCGGTATCGGTAACGGGAGCGCCGCGGACCAGACCCTCGGTCGTGTCCATTGCAATGGTGCGCACGGCGTTCTCGCCGAGATGCTGCGCCACCTCGAGCACGAGGCGGTTGCCGTTGTTCATCGTCTCGAGCGAGTTGAGAATGGCGGGGAGCGCGCCCTCGAACGTGACGTCCACCACGGCGCCGATCACCTGGGAGACCTTGCCGGTCGCACCAGCCGTCATCTCGACCTTCTTGGTTGCTGCCTTAGCCATTTTCTGCCTCGCTTTCGCTTCGGGCTTGCGCCCTATTCCTGCAAGCCCCGTGGGCTTATGTAAAACGTCGTTCCAGTCGGTTCAAGATCAGAGCGCTTCAGCGCCCGAGATGATCTCGATGAGTTCCTTGGTGATCTGCGCCTGGCGCTGACGGTTGTAGTCCAGCGTGAGGCGGCGGATCATGTCGCCGGCGTTGCGGGTCGCGTTGTCCATCGCGCTCATCTGCGCGCCGAAGAACGACGCATTGTTCTCGAGCAGCGCCCGGAACACCTGCACCGAAATATTGCGCGGCAGCAGGTCGGCAAGGATCGCGTCCTCATCCGGCTCATAGTCGTATGTCACGCCACCCGGCGCGGCCGCAGCGGCCTGGTCGAACTTGGCCGGGATCAGTTGCAGCGCTGTCGGGATCTGGCTGATCACAGACTTGAAGGTCGCAAAGAACAGCGTCGCCACGTCGAACTCGCCCGCTTCGTACAGCGACAGGATCTTCTCACCGACGCTGGCGGCGTTGACATAGCCGAGCTGCCGGACTTCGCGGAACGTTACGGTGTCGATGATCTTGTCGGCGAACGTCCGCTTCAGGATGTCGTTGCCCTTGCGGCCGACGGTCAGGATCTTGACCGTCTTGCCCTCGCGCAGTAGCCGGTTGGCTTCGTCACGCGCGAGACGCGCGATTGACGAGTTGAACCCGCCAGCAAGGCCACGCTCGCCGGTCGCAACAACCAGCAGATGCACCTGATCCTTACCGGTACCACCGAGCAAACGCGGCGCGTCGGTACGGCCGGCATAGGCGGCACCCAGCGAGGCCAGCACGTTAGACATGCGCTCCGCATAGGGGCGCGCCGCGATGGCGGCTTCCTGCGCGCGGCGAAGCTTCGCCGCGGCCACCATCTGCATGGCCTTGGTGATCTTCTGGGTCGATTTGACCGAGGCGATCCGGTTCTTGAGGTCCTTGAGCGAAGCCATAGGGCCGCTTGTCTCCAGCATAGCCCGGCGGGTTTGCCGCCGGGCGTTCTTCTAAGTGCAGATCAGGCCGAGTAGGTCTTCTTGAAGCCTTCGATCGCCGCCTTGAGCTGGGCGCGCAGATCGTCGCTCAGCGCCTTCTCGGTCGCGATCTTGGTAAGGAGTTCGGCATGCTTGCCGCGCAGGGCACCCAGCAGGCCGCGCTCGAAATCGCCGACCTTGTTGACCGGCAGGTCATCGAGATAGCCCTGGCCACCGGCAAAGATCACCGCAACTTCTTCCTCCGGCTTCAGCGGTGCAAACTGCGGCTGCTTCAGCAGTTCCGTCAGGCGGGCGCCGCGGTTGAGCAGACGCTGCGTCGCGGCATCGAGGTCCGAGCCGAACTGCGCGAAGGCGGCCATCTCGCGATACTGGGAGAGTTCGCCCTTAAGCGAGCCGGCAACTTGCTTCATCGCCTTGATCTGGGCGTTACCGCCCACGCGCGATACTGAGATACCGACGTTCACCGCCGGGCGGATGCCCTGGAAGAACAGGTTGGTCTCGAGGAAGATCTGGCCGTCGGTGATCGAAATCACGTTGGTCGGAATATAGGCCGACACGTCGTTGGCCTGGGTTTCGATAACCGGTAGCGCCGTCAGCGAACCCGAACCGTGGTCCTCATTGAGCTTGGCGGCACGTTCGAGCAGGCGCGAGTGCAGGTAGAACACGTCGCCCGGATAGGCTTCGCGGCCCGGCGGGCGGCGCAGCAGCAGCGACATCTGGCGGTAGGCGACGGCCTGCTTGGTGAGATCGTCGAACGCGATCACGGCATGCATGCCGTTGTCGCGGAAGAACTCGCCGATCGCGGCACCGGTCATCGGCGCAAGGAACTGCATCGGCGCCGGGTCGGAGGCGGTGGCGGCGACCACGATGGAATATTCCATCGCGCCGGCGTCTTCGAGAATCTTGACGAACTGCGCCACGGTCGAGCGCTTCTGACCCACGGCGACGTAGATGCAGTAGAGCTTCTCGCTCTCGGGCCGGTTGGCCGCGTGAGCGGGCTTCTGGTTGAGGATGGTGTCGAGGATCACGGCGGTCTTGCCGGTCTGACGGTCGCCGATGATCAGCTCGCGCTGGCCGCGGCCGATCGGGATCAGCGCGTCGATGGCCTTGAGGCCGGTCGACATCGGCTCGTGCACCGACTTGCGCGGCAGGATGCCCGGGGCCTTCACGTCGACGCGGCGGCGCTCGGACGAAACGATCGGGCCCTTGCCGTCGATCGGGTTGCCCAGCGCATCGACGACGCGGCCCAGGAGGCCCTTGCCGACGGGGGTATCGACGATCGAACCGGTCCGCTTGACCGTGTCGCCTTCCTTGATGCCGCGGTCATTGCCGAAGATCACGACGCCGACATTGTCGCTCTCGAGGTTCAGCGCCATGCCCTTGATGCCGCCCGGGAACTCGACGAGCTCACCGGCCTGCACGTTGTCGAGGCCATACACGCGGGCGATGCCGTCGCCGACGCTGAGCACCTGGCCGACTTCGGAGACTTCGGCTTCCTGGCCGAAATTCTTGATCTGGTCCTTGAGGATCGCAGAGATTTCCGCGGCTTTGATGTCCATTATCCGACCTCTTTCATGGCGATCTTCATCGCCGTCAGCTTGGTTTTGAGTGAGCTGTCGATCATCTGCGAGCCGACCTTGACCACAAGGCCGCCGATCAGGCTGGGATCGACATGTTCGGTGAGCGTAACGGTCTTGCCGATCTTCGCTTTGAGCGTATCGGCAAGTGACTTGAGCTGGCCCGCATTGAGCGCCACGGCCGAAGTGACTTCGGCGGACACTTCGCCGCGCGCTTCGGCGGCCATGGTCTTAAAACTCTTGATGATCGCCGGCAGGGCAAACAGACGGCCGTTGCGAGCCACCAGCTTGGTGAAATTGGCAACCGTCGGGTTTACCGCGGCCTTGGCGATAATCGCATCGAGGGCGCCGGCTTTGGCATCAGCGCTGATCACCGGCGAGCGGAGAAAGCGGCTGAAATCCTGGCTCTCGTCGGCAAGCGTCTGGATGGCGGAAAGGCCGGATTCGATGGCTTCGACAGTGCCGTCGGATTTGGCGATGTCGAACAGCGCTGCCGCATAGGGCCGCGCGATCTGTGTCAGCACACCAATCTGCTCTGCCAAAAGCCGCTCCACCCTGCCTGCTGATCGCGCGGAACGCCCGGAATAGCTCGGGGTTTAGGCCGCACCCAACCCGGGGAACCCGCACTGCAGCCCCCGAAACCGCGCCCCCTCTAACATGGTGGGTTGGGGCCACGCAAGGCGCGGCGGCGCGGGATTTTCCGCCCCAAATGTCGCAGGGATTTCAGGGTCCCGCGACTCAATAGAAACTCATCGGGTCGATGTCGACCTGCACCTTGAGGCTGCCCTTCGCCCGCTCGGCGGAATTGAGCCAGAATCGCACATAGCCCGACAGGTCGAAATCCTTCTGGCTCTGCACCAGAAGGCGCACCCGGTGCCGTCCGCGCACCATGGCGACCGGCGCATCGGCGGGCCCGAACAGGCGCAGGTTTTCGGCCTGCGGCGCGGCCGACAGCAGCGTGCGCGCAAAGCCCATCGCTTCCTGATGCTCGTTGGCGGAAACGATCAGCGCCGCCAGCCGGCCGAACGGCGGCAGCGCGCCCTGCGCCCGCACCTCCAGCTCGTGCGTGTAAAAGGCCTCGCGGTCCTGCTTGACCATCGCCTGCATCACCGGATGGCCCGGATGCCAGGTCTGGAGGAAGGCGCGCCCCGCTTTGCTGGCGCGGCCTGCCCGGCCGGTCACCTGCGTCAGGATCTGGAAGGTCTTTTCCGCCGCCCGCGGATCGCCATGCGCCAGCCCGAGATCGGCATCGAGTACGCCGACCAGCGTGAGCTTTTCGAAATGGTGGCCCTTGGCGACCAGCTGCGTGCCGATGACGAGGTCGTAGTCCCCCCGCTCGATCTCGACGAAGCGATCACGCAGCTGCGTGTTCGAGCCCATGTCGGAGCTGAGGATCACGGTCCGCGCATTGGGAAACCGCTCCGCCACCTCCTCGGCCACCCGCTCGATGCCGGGCCCGATCGGGATAAGCGAATCGACCGCCCCACATTCCGAGCACGCCTGCGGCTTTTTCTGCTCGTGCCCGCAATGGTGGCACATCAGCACGCCGCGGAACCGGTGATCCACCAGCCAGGCCGAACAGTCCGGACATTGATATTGATGCCCGCAGGCGCGGCAGAGCGTCAGTGGGGCATACCCGCGCCGGTTGAGGAACAGCAGTGCCTGTTCGCCGCGATCCAGCGTGGCAAACACCTCGCGGGCCAGCCGCGGCGCGATCCATCTGCCCTTTTCCGGCGGCTCCTCGCGCATATCGAGCGCCGTAATGTCCGGCATGGCCTGTTCGGAAAACCGCGCCGTCAGCATGACATGGCGATAGCGCCCCGAATTGGCGTTATTGCGCGATTCGACCGACGGCGTCGCCGAGGCCAGCACCACCCGCGCATCGGCGAATTTCGCCCGCACGACAGCCATGTCGCGCGCGTGGTAATTGACCCCGTCCGACTGCTTGAACGCGCCGTCATGCTCCTCGTCGAGCACGATCAGTCCCAGTTCCTGGAACGGCAGGAACAGGGCAGACCGCGCGCCGAGCACCAGCCGGATCGTCCCGTTCGAAATCCCGCGCCAGGTCCGTGCGCGCTGGCTCGGTGTCATGTCCGAATGCCACTCGGCCGGCCGCGCCCCGAACCGCTTGGTGAAGCGGGCGAGGAACGTGTGCGTCAGCGCAATCTCGGGCAACAGGATCAGCGCCTGCCGCCCGGCCCGCAGGGTATCCGCCACAGCCTCGAAGAACACCTCGGTCTTGCCCGAGCCGGTGACCCCATCGAGCAGCGCCACGCCGAAATGCATGGCATCCACCGCCCGCAGTTCAGCAAGGGCCTGCGCCTGTTCCTCGTTGAGCGTGGGCACGTTGCGGTTTGGATCGGGCGGCAGGACGATCGGTGGCGCCGGGATATCGAGCCGCTCCAGCGCCCCTGCACGCTCCAGCCCCTCGATCACCGAGGCTGAAACGCCCGACGTGCCGACCAGCGCCGCTTTCGTCCAGGCGAGATCGTCGGCAACGGTGTCCATCACCCGGTAGCGCGCCGGCGTCATCCGCTCCGGCTCGTACCCGGTGCGCCGGAAGGCCGTCACCGGCCGCTCCGGCTCGAGCGCCTCCGACGAGCGCAGCACCGAGCGCAGCACCAGCCCGGGCGTCGCCAGCGTGTAGCGGGCGACCCAATCGATGGTCTTCAGCAGTTCTTCCGAGAGCGGCGGGACATCATAGGCGATCTCGATGTCCTTGAGCCGGTTGTGCGCGACATTGTCCTCGGGCACACCCCATACCACGCCCAGCGTCAGCCGGCCGACCAGCGGCACCGCGACGATGGAGCCGCGGGACACGCGCATGCCCGGCTTCACGCGGTAGGAGTATGGCCCCTCTACCGACACCGAAACCATCACCGCAACTATGCCGCTCAGCTCATCCATTCGTGCCCGCTTTGTTCACGTGGAACATAGGCAGGGCAAGCTGATTCTGTGAGGGGTCAGATCATCTCCAGCGGTGTCGCACCGCGCGGCGGCGGAAACGCGATGTCGAGCGCCGCGCGGTCCGCCGCATCGAGCACCAGATCGGCGGCCGCGCGATTGTCGCGGACATGCGCCGGATCGGTGGCCTTGGGTATCGAGATCACGTCGGGCCGCAGCAGCGTGAACGCTAGCGCCACCTGTGCCGCGCTCACGCCATGCTTTGCCGCGACGGCCTCGAGCGCCCGATTGCGCGCCAGCCGCCCCTGTTCCACCGGCGAATAGGCCATGATCGGCACCTTATGCTGCGCCTGCCACGGCAAAAGGTCATGCTCGATGCCGCGGCGCGTCAGGTTGTAGAGCACCTGGTTGGCCGCGACGTTCCCGCCACCCGGCGCGGCGATCACCTCCGCCATGCCCTCGGCATCGAAGTTCGACACGCCCCAGTGCCTGATCTTGCCGGCTTCGCGCAGTTCCTCGAACGCAGCGACGGTGTCTGCGACTGGATGCCGTCCCGGCCAGTGCAGGAGATAAAGATCGAGCCGATCAGTCTTGAGCCGCCGGAGGCTTGCCTCGCACGCCTTGATCGTGCCGCTGCGGCTGGCATTGCCTGGTGAGACTTTGCTCACGAGGAAAATGCCATCGCGCTGCCCGGCTATCGCCTCGGCCACCACCTGCTCCGAGCCACCATCGGCATACATCTCCGCCGTATCGATCAACGTCATGCCGAGTTCGATCCCGAGCTTCAGCGCAGAGACTTCCGCTGTCCGGCGGCCCGAACTGTCGCCCATTTTCCACGTCCCCTGCCCGAGCGCCGAAACCTGTTCGACCGTGGGCAGCGTGACCTTGCGGATTGCCATTGCGTCTCTCCTTGTCACCTCAGTGAAGCATCAACGCGCCGCTAAGGCGATTGGTCTATGTCTTGGTCATGTCCACCGCCTTCCTCGCCGATTCGGTTGTGAGCGCGCAGGTCTCTGCGTGGCAGCGCGACCTCGGCGCCGTACGCCGGCTCGCGCCCAAGACGCTCGAGGCCTATAGCCGCGACGTCGGGCAGTTCTTCGCGTTCCTTTCCGGCCATATGGGCGGCGCCGTTTCCATCGCCATGCTCGGCGAGATGCGTGCTGCCGATCTCCGCGCCTTCATGGCGCGGCGGCGCGAAGACGGTGTCGAGGCCCGCTCGCTGGCGCGCGGCCTCAGCGCCATCAAGTCCTTCTTCGGTTTCCTCGAGCGCGAGGGCGTGCTTTCGACCGAGGCCCTGAACGTCATCCGCACGCCCAAGGCCAAAAAGTCGCTGCCCAAGCCGCTGACCGTGCTGGAGGCGAAAGCTGCCATCGCGACCACCGGTGAAATGGAAGAACGCGAATGGATCGCCGCGCGCGACACGGCCGTGCTCTCGCTTTGCTATGGCGCCGGGCTGCGCATCTCCGAAGCGCTCGCACTGTGCCGGGCCGATCTCGAGGGTCAGGCGCTGCGCGTTACCGGCAAGGGCGGCAAGACACGGCTCGTGCCGCTGATCGATGCCGTCCGCTCCCGCATCGACGATTATCTGAAGCTCTGCCCGTTCAAACTCGGGCCGAGCCAGCCGCTGTTCCGCGGCGTCAAAGGCGGCGTGCTCTCGCCGCGGCTAATCCAGCTGCGCGTCGCTCAGCTGCGCGGTGCACTCGGCCTGCCGCAAAGCGCCACCCCGCACGCGCTACGGCATAGCTTCGCGACGCATCTGCTCGGCCGCGGTGGCGACCTGCGCTCCATCCAGGAACTGCTCGGCCATGCGTCCCTGTCGACGACACAGATATATACCGGTGTCGACAGCGAGCGTCTGCTCGAAGCTTATCGCGCCGCACATCCGCGCGGCTAGAACTATCCTCTAGATGTGGATGGCGCCGTCGCCGCACATCAGCGCGGCTTCGCGAATGGCCTCGGACAATGTCGGGTGCGCGGCCGTCGTGCGCGCCAGATCTTCGGCACTGCCGCCGAATTCCATCAGCACCGTCAGCGCCTCGATCATCTCCGACGCGTTCTTGCCGATGATGTGGGCGCCGAGCACACGGTCGGTCTCGACGTCGGCCAGCACTTTCACGAAGCCCTGCGTCGCCAGCATCGCCTTGGCGCGCCCATTGGCGGTGAAGGGGAACTTGCCGGCCTTGTAGTCGATGCCTTCGGCCTTGAGCTCGTCCTCGGTCTTGCCGACCGACGCGATCTCCGGATTGGTGTAAACCACTGCCGGCATGGCCCCGTAGTTCACATGGCCCGCCTGCCCCGCGATGATCTCAGCCACTGCGATACCCTCGTCCTCGGCCTTGTGAGCGAGCATCGGCCCGGCGATTACATCGCCGATGGCATAGACATTTTCGACATTGGTGCCGTAGCCCGGCCCGACGGTGATGCGTCCGCGGCCATCGAGTTCGACACCAGCCGCTTCAAGCCCGAGGCCCATGGTGAAGGGCTTCCGGCCGATGGCGACGAGCGCCACATCGGCATCGAGGATCGCGAGATCGCCACCCGCCGCCGGTTCGACACGCACCGTGAGCGACCCATCGTCCTGCTTGTCGATCGATTTCACTTTGCTCGACAGCCGGAACTCCATGCCCTGCTTGGTGAGCATGCGCTGGAATTGCCGCGCCACTTCGCTGTCCATGCCCGGCAGGATGCGATCGAGGAATTCGACTACCGTCACCTTGGCCCCGAGCCGCGCCCAGACCGAGCCGAGTTCGAGCCCGATGACACCCGCCCCGATGACCAGCAACCGTTGCGGCACCTCTTTCAGTGACAGCGCACCGGTAGAGGTAACGATCTTTTCCTCGTCTACGGTGATGCCGGGCAGCGTCGCAGGCACCGAACCAGTCGCGATGACGATATTCTTGCTGTCGATCGAGAACGGCGTGCCTCCCTTTTCGGGTGTGATGGTGACGCGGCCCTTGCCGGCCAGCGCGCCGGTGCCCTGATACGACGTGATCTTGTTCTTCTTGAACAGGAACGACACGCCATTGACGTTCTGGCTGACCGTCTCGTCCTTGTGCACCATCATCTGCGCGAGGTTGAGCTTGGGCGGCGGCACATCGATGCCGAGCTGGCGGAAATTGTGTCCGGCTTCCTCGAACAGTTCGGTCGCGTGCAGCAGTGCCTTTGAGGGGATGCAGCCGATATTGAGGCAGGTGCCGCCGAAGGTCGGCATCTTTTCGACCACCGCAACCTTCATGCCCAGCTGCGCCGCGCGAATGGCGCAGACATAGCCGCCCGGACCCGAGCCGATCACCGTGAGGTCGAAGCTTTCCGCCATGTCGCTTTTCCCGCTTTATGTGATGGCTATTTAGGCGCTGCCGCCGCCGCTGACTAGAACAGAACGCCAAAGAACATCAGTGCGAGGCCGATGGCACCGGTGAACCAGACGAGGCTGCGCACCATGAACACGCCGAACAGATAGAGCGGCAAGTAGGCGAGCCGGCACACGAACCAGATGATTCCGCCCCAGAACACCAGCGGATCGCCGGGCACGACCAGGTGCCCGACCAGCGCCAGGATGATCAGGGCCGGCCAGGTCTCGAGGAAATTCCTGAGCGCCCGCTCGGCCCGGCCGAGAAAAACGCCGTCGCTTTCAACCGTTTCATCCCGTGCCGTCTGGGCGAACATCAGCCCGTGCCGCCAGCGGTAGAGCGTCGATTGCGCGCCGAGATACAGGCTGAAGAGCACGAGGCTCCCCATCATCAGGCCGAGTTCGAATGTCACGGAGCGCTGCCCCGCCCACCTGCCACGAGGATCGAGGTGCCCGTTACATAGGAAGCCTCGTCCGACAGCAACCAGAGGATGGCATTGGCTGTCTCGTCCGCAGTGCCCGGGCGCGGAATCGGCAATGTCGCCGAAAGCCGGTGGATGCGGTCCGGGTCGCCGGTGGCATGCTGGATATCGGTATCGATGAGCCCCGGCCGAACCGCATTCACCCGGATGCCGTCGGCGCCAAGCTCATTGGCGAGACCGACAGTGAAGCTGTCGATGGCGCCCTTGGAGGCGGCGTAATCCGCGTAGAGATCGCCGCCGCCCAGCTTGGAGGCGAGCGAGCCCAGATTGACGATGGCACCGCCCTTGCCACCTTTGCGCGTGGACATCCGCCGCGTCGCTGCACCGGCGCACAGGAACGAGCCGATAATGTTGACCGCAAAGGTCCGGCTCATGCGCTCGACGCTCATGTCTTCGACGCGCTGCTGTGCGAACAGGATCCCGGCATTGTTGACAAGGCCCGCAAGCCGCCCGAGCCGGTCGGCCGCGGCGAAGATGTGCTCGACATCCTCGGGCGAAGCGACATCGCCACGCACCGCTATGGCTTCGCCGCCGGCTGCATGGATCGCAGCGCAGACCTTTTCGGCCGCCGCGACGTTCTCGGCATAATTGACCACCACCGCATAGCCGCGCGACGCCGCAAGCTTTGCAGTGGCAGCGCCGATGCCACGGCTGGCGCCAGTAACGACGAGAACCTTGTCGGAAGCCAAAACCTGATCCTTAGAGATCGAGCACGAGCCGCTCGGGCGCCTCTAGGCTCTCCTTGACGCGCACGAGGAAGGTGACGGCTTCCTTGCCGTCGACGATGCGGTGATCGTAGCTCAGCGCCAGGTACATCATCGGCCGCACCACGATCTGCCCGTCGACCACCACCGGCCGCTCCTGGATCTTGTGCATGCCGAGGATACCCGACTGCGGAGCATTGAGGATCGGCGTCGACATCAGCGAGCCATACACGCCGCCATTGGTGATGGTGAAGGTGCCGCCCTGCATGTCGGCCATGGCAAGGGCACCATCGCGCGCCAGCTTGCCGAGGCGGCCGACTTCCTTCTCGACGCCGGCAATATTGAGCCGGTCGGCATCGCGCACCACCGGCACGACAAGGCCTTTGTCGGTGCCTACCGCGATGCCGATATGGGCGTAGTTCTTGTAGACGATTTCCTCACCGTCGATCTCGGCATTGACCGAGGGGATCTCCCGCAGCGCATGCACGACGGCGAGCGTGAAAAAGCCCATGAAGCCGAGCTTCACGCCGTGCTTTTTCTCGAACAGGTCCTTGTACTGCGTCCTGAGGTCCATGATCGGCTTCATGTCCACCTCGTTGAAGGTGGTGAGCATGGCAGCAGTGTTCTGCGCATCCTTGAGACGGCGCGCGATGGTCGTGCGGAGGCGCGTCATTCGAACGCGCTCCTCACGAGCCTCGTCGGCCTGCGCAACGGGAGCACGGGGTGCGCTTGCCGGCGCCGGAGCAGGAGCCGAGGCGGAACTGGCAGGCCGAGGCATGGGCGGAGCGGCGGGCGCAGGGGCCGGACGCGGCGCGGCCATGCCGGATGCAGGTGCGGGAGCCATGGCGGCGGGAGCAGCGGCAGCGACACCACCCGACACGCTCGAGGCGACGGCAGCCGTTGCGGCGGCGGCCATCGCCGGCTTGGCCATGGCGCTCACCACGTCTTCCTTCAGGATCTGGCCGCGGCGGCCGGAGCCGTTCACGTCGCTGGCTGAAATGCCGTTCTCGGACATCATCTTCTGCGCCGACGGCGCGGGCGCCACGCCATTACCCGCGGGCGGCACCGGCTCGGGCTTGTAGGCAGGGGTGGCAGGTTTGGCTTCGGTGGCCTTGGGGGCATCGGCTTTGGAAGCGGACGACCCTTCGCCGATATTGCCGATCAGCGCCCCGACATTGACGGTATCGCCGGGCTTGGCCGAGATCGCCTGCAGCACGCCGGCGGACGGTGCGGGTACCTCGATGGTGACCTTGTCGGTCTCGAGTTCGACGACCGGCTCATCCGCGTTCACGGTTTCGCCGACCTTCTTGAACCATTGCCCGATGGTCGCTTCGGTGACGCTTTCACCCAGCGCCGGGACCCGGATCTCCGCCATGATCTCTTTTCCTTATGCCGCGAAGGCTTGTTCGAGGAAGTCCTGCATTTCCTTGAGGTGCTTGCGCATCAAGCCGGTGGCGGTCGCCGCCGAGGCCGGACGGCCGACATAGCGCGGCCGGTCGTGCCCACGCCCCGTCTGCTCGAGCACCCAGTCGATATAGGGTTGCACGAACGCCCAGGGGCCCATGTTCTTGGGTTCTTCCTGGCACCAGATGATATCGGCGTTCTTGAAGCGGTTGAGTTCGTCGAGCAGCGCCTTGGCCGGGAACGGATAGAGCTGTTCGAGGCGCAGCAGATAGACGTCGTTGATGCCGCGCTTCTCGCGATCCTCGAGCAGGTCGTAATAGACCTTGCCCGAACACAGCACGACGCGTCGGATTTGGTCGTCCGGTGCCAGCTTGATCGTCGTCTTGGGCAGGCCGGGTGCCTCCGCATCGTCCCACAACAGCCGATGGAAGGTCGATTCCGGGCCGAACTCGTTGAGCGCCGACACCGCCCGCTTGTGGCGGAGCAGCGACTTCGGCGTCATCAGGATCAGCGGCTTGCGGAAATCGCGCTTCACCTGCCGGCGCAGCGCATGGAAGTAGTTGGCCGGCGTGGTGCAGTTGGCAACCTGCATATTGTCTTCGGCGCACAGCTGCAGGTAGCGCTCGAGCCGGGCAGAACTGTGTTCTGGTCCCTGCCCCTCATAGCCATGCGGCAACAGCATCACGAGCCCCGACATGCGGAACCACTTGCGCTCGCCCGATGAGATGAACTGGTCGATGACCACCTGCGCGCCATTGGCGAAATCGCCGAACTGCGCTTCCCACAGCGTGAGCGTATCGGGCTCTGCCAGCGAATAGCCGTACTCGAAACCGAGCACTGCTTCCTCCGAGAGCATCGAGTTGATGACCTCGTAGCGTTCCTGATCCGGGTCGATATTGTTGAGCGGCGTATAGCTGCCGTCATTGTCCTGGTCGTTGAGCACCGAATGGCGCTGCGTGAACGTGCCGCGCTCCGAATCCTGACCCGACAGGCGCACTGGATGGTTCTCGGTGAGCAGCGTGCCAAAAGCCAGCGCTTCGCCGGTTGACCAGTCGATCCCCTCGCCGCTTTCGATCGCCGCAAGCCGGTTGTCCATGAAGCGCTTGATCGTCTTGTGGACCGCAAAGCCCTCCGGCACTTTGCAGATTGCCGTGCCGACCTTGATCAGTTGGTCCATCTCGACGCCGGTGTCGCCGCGGCGCGGGCCATCGGCGTCGGCCTTCTTCATGTCCTTCCACTGGCCATCGAGCCAGTCGGTCTTGTTCGGACGGAAATCCTGCCCGGCTTCGAACTCGGCCTCGAGGCGCGCGCGCCATTCGGCCTTGGTCTGGTCGATTTCCTCGGCGGTCAGCAGGCCCTCGGCGATCAGCCGCTTGGAATAGAGTTCCAGCGTCGTCTCGTGGCTGCGGATCCGCGAGTACATCATCGGCTGCGTGAAGCTCGGCTCGTCGCCTTCGTTGTGGCCGAAGCGGCGGTAGCAGAACATGTCGATGACGACCGGCAGCCCGAAGCGCTGCCGGAACTCGGTCGCAACCTTGCTGACATAGACGACCGCTTCCGGATCGTCGCCGTTCACATGAAACACCGGCGCCTCGATCATCTTGGCGACGTCGGTGGGATACGGCGAGGAGCGCGAGTT
The DNA here is from genome assembly GCA_040081185.1 of Devosia sp. Taxonomy (GTDB): domain Bacteria; phylum Pseudomonadota; class Alphaproteobacteria; order Rhizobiales; family Devosiaceae; genus Devosia_A. The sequence continues at coordinate 23,029 of JBEBHC010000017.1, forward strand.
GATCGGCGAAGTGGTAAAGCCGATCTGGTTGTTGATGACGAAGTGCACCGAGCCGCCGGTACGGTGCCCTTTGAGGCCCGAAAGCCCGAGGCATTCGGCGATGACGCCCTGCCCCGCAAACGCCGCGTCGCCATGCAGCAGCAGCGGCATGACGACCGAACGATCGACCTGACGCGTCTCGACGAACTTGCCGTTCACCGCCGCGCGCTGGTCCTGCTTGGCGCGGGCCTTGCCCAGCACCACCGGATCGACGATCTCGAGATGGCTCGGATTGGCGGTCAGCGACAAATGCACGTTGTTGCCGTCGAACTCGCGGTCTGCGGACGCGCCGAGGTGATACTTCACGTCACCGGAGCCTTCGACTTCATCGGGATAGAACGCGCCGCCCTTGAACTCGTGGAACAGCGCTCTATGCGGCTTCTGCAGCACCTGCGTCAGCACGTTGAGCCGGCCGCGATGCGCCATGCCCAGAACGATATCCTTCACACCCAGCGCGCCGCCGCGCTTGATGATCTGCTCGAGCGCCGGGATCAGCGCCTCGCTGCCATCGAGGCCGAAGCGCTTGGTGCCGGTATATTTGACGTCGAGGAACTTCTCGAAGCCCTCGGCTTCGACCAGCTTCTTGAAGATCGCGCGCTTGCCGTTTTCGGTAAACTTGATCTCCTTGTCGGGCCCTTCCATGCGCTCCTGGATCCACTGCTTGGCCACAGGATCGGAGATGTGCATGAACTCGACGCCGACCGTCGAGCAATAGGTGCGCTGCAGGATCGCCAGCATCTCGGGCACGGTCGCGAATTCGAGCCCGAGCACATTGTCGATGAAGATCTTGCGGCCGTAGTCGGCCTCGGTGAAGCCATAGGTGGCCGGATCGAGATCAGGCGCCTGATCCTTCGGCTTGAGCCTTAGCGGATCGAGATCGGCATTGAGATGGCCGCGCATGCGATAGGCGCGGATCATCATGATGGCGTGGATGGAATCGCGCGTCGCCTGCAGCACGTCGACCGGGGTCGGCGCGGGCGTCGCGTCGGATGCCGCCTTCTTCACCAGCGCCGCCTGCGTCTTGACGACGATTTCGCCCCAGTTGCCATCGAGCGCCGAAACCAGGTCGCCATTGGCGGTCTGCGGCCAGTCGGCCCGCTGCCACGACGGCCCTTCGGCGTTCGCGACCACATCGGCGCTGCTGTCTTCGAGACGGCCGAAATAGCTCGCCCAGGTCGGGTCGATGCTGTTCGGGTCGGTTTTGAAGCGGGAATAGAGCTCTTCGATATAGGCGGCGTTGCCGCCATAAAGGAAAGAGGAGAGCAAGAACTGTTCGTTCTTTTCCTGTCGGGTCATGTGTCGTCTGAAGCGGGGCCTTTTACCCCGTGCTCCCTGTTGCCGGCCGTTTCCCTGAGCGGGGGCCGATTTTCCGCGGTGGCGGAGTGTGACTGAGCGAGATTAGCACGCTGTTAAAGAATTGGGCATCGCGACACTAGTCGCAAAGGGGCTGGACCCCTCACTTTTGCTTGCGTTTTCCGTTTCCGGTTCAGCGCCCGTTCAACCCTTGAGGACTTCGGCGAGCGTAACGCCAATCCTGGCAGGCGAACGCGACACTTTGATGCCTGCCGCTTCCATCGCGGCGATCTTGTCTTCGGCGCCGCCCTTGCCTCCCGAAATTACGGCGCCAGCGTGTCCCATGGTCCGGCCCTTGGGGGCCGTGAGGCCCGCAATGAAGCCCGCCATCGGCTTTTTCCGGCCGCGCCGGGCCTCGTCGATGAGGAACTGCGCCGCGTCTTCCTCGGCCGAACCACCGATTTCGCCGATCATGATGATCGACTTGGTGGCCTCGTCGGCAAGGAAAAGCTCCAGCACGTCGATGAATTCCGTCCCCTTGACCGGATCGCCACCGATCCCGACCGCTGTGGTCTGACCGAGGCCCGCATTGGTCGTCTGGAACACCGCCTCATAGGTCAGCGTGCCCGAGCGCGACACGATGCCGACCGAGCCCTTGGAAAAGATCGAGCCCGGCATGATGCCGATCTTGCACTCCTCCGGCGTGAGTACGCCCGGGCAATTGGGCCCGATCAGCCGGGATTTGCTGCCCTCGAGCCGCGCCTTGACCTTGACCATGTCGAGCACCGGCACGCCCTCGGTGATGGCGACGATCAGCGGGATTTCCGCCTCGATCGCCTCGAGGATAGCGTCAGCGGCGCCAGCCGGCGGCACGTAGATAACCGACGCATTGGCCTGGGTTTTGGCCTTGGCTTCGGCCACCGAGGCGAAAATCGGCAGTTCGGTGCCATCCACGGCCGACGACCAGACTTCGCCGCCCTTCTTGGGATGCGTACCGCCCACCATCTTGGTGCCGAAATAGGCCAGCGCCTGTTCCGTATGGAACGTGCCGGTCTTGCCGGTCAGGCCCTGCACCAGGACGCGGGTATTGCGATCGACGAGGATGGACATGCGGTTCTGAGCCTATTGTGCCGGCGTGAGCGGGATGCGGAGATTGAACTCGATCTGGACGACGCCCTCGCGCCGGTCGGCGATGACCATCTTCTGTCCATCCGGGGTTTCCCAGACGCCGAAGACGTAGCCGTCCTGCTCGGTCACATTGCCGGTCAGCCCAGCCACCGAGGCAAAATCGTCGAAGTCGATGGTCGAGGTCGGGTCGCCGAAATCGACGCGACAGTAGCCCAGCCGCTGCGTCTTGTAGGTCTCGACTGAGCTCCACAGCGAGACTTCGTCATAGCCGTCGAAGGCGCGATAGGCCGAATAGATGGATTTGAACGGCCCACCCTCTTCGTAGTCGCCCGCCTGCCAACCGGCGCCGCCGGCCCGGTCATAGGCCTCCGGATCGCCGCCGGCGACATCGGTGCAAACATCGTAAAAAGCCTGCAGCGCCTCGGCCGACGGCATGGCCGGCGGTAGCGGTTCCGACGATGCCTCGATCGAGGACTCGATGCTTGAAACCTCCGAACTCGACAATTCCGAACTCGAAACGTCGGAGCTGGACGAACTCGTAATGTCGGGCGAATCCATCGACGACGACGGCACCGACGAAGAGGAGCGCGTGACATCGGGCGGCACGGCCGAAGACGACGGCATCGCTGAAGACGATGAACGGGTCACATCGGGCGGCACCGTCGAGGACGAGGACGATTCGGGGGCAGACGACGATCGGGTGACGTCTTGCGCCAGAGCCGGCGCGGCGAGCAGCAGAGCGATGGTTGCAGGGACGAGCCACTTCATAGTCAAACTCCCGTTCACATTGCGACCTTGATAGCTCTTGCGCGCTTCCGGGTCGACAGCCGCACGCTTGCGTTACGTTTCAGCCCTTGATCGCCGCGACGATCTTCTGCGCGGCATCGTCGAGGTCGTCGGCTGGAATGACGTTCAAGCCGGAAGCCGATAGGATGGCCTTGCCTTCCTTGACGTTGGTGCCTTCGAGCCGAACCACCAGTGGAACCTTGAGGCCGACTTCCTTGACTGCAGACACCACGCCCTCGGCGATGACGTCGCAGCGCATGATGCCGCCAAAGATATTGACCAGGATGCCTTTGACGTTGGGATCGGCGGTGATGATCTTGAACGCCGCAGTGACCTTTTCCTTGGACGCGCCGCCGCCGACATCGAGGAAGTTGGCCGGCTCCTGCCCGTACAGCTTGATGATGTCCATCGTCGCCATGGCGAGGCCGGCACCGTTGACCATGCAGCCGATATTGCCGTCGAGCGCCACATAGGCGAGGTCGAACTTCGACGCCTCGATTTCCTTGGCGTCTTCTTCCGTCAGATCGCGCAGCTCCGCCAGCTCCGGATGCCGGAAGGTCGCATTGTTGTCGAAGCTGACCTTGGCATCGAGCACACGCAGATGCCCATCCTTCATCACGATCAGCGGGTTCACCTCGAGCAGGCTCATATCCTTGTCGGTGAAGGCCCTGTAGAGCGCCGGGAACACGTTGGCCGCATCGGCCCGCGCCGCGCCGTCGAGCTTGAGCGCATCGGCGATACGCGTCACATCGGCGGGCGTTACGCCGGCGCCCGGGGCGATGTCGATGGTCTCGATGCGCTCGGGCGTATCATGCGCCACCGCTTCGATATCCATGCCGCCTTCGGTAGAGACCACGAAGGCGACTTCGCCCGTCTCGCGATTGACCAGCAGCGAGCAATAGAGTTCGCGCGCAATGTCGGCGCCGTCCTCGATATAGAGCCGGTTGACCTGCTTGCCGGCCGGTCCGGTCTGCTTGGTGACCAGCGTATGACCCAGCATTTCATGGGCATTGGTGAGCACTTCGGAGGCCGACCGCGCAAGGCGCACGCCGCCCTTGGCGTCGGGCCCGAGTTCCTTGAACCGGCCCTTGCCGCGTCCGCCGGCATGGATCTGCGACTTCACCACGTAAAGCGGTCCGGGCAGCGCCTTCACCGCCGCTTCCGCTTCCTCCGGCGCAAAGATCGCGACGCCCTGCGCCACCGGCAGCCCGTAGGTCTTGAGCAGCGCCTTGGCCTGGTGTTCGTGGATATTCATGCCGATCCCTTCCGGAACGTAATTCTAGCGGTTAGCGCCGTTGAAGCCCTGGACGAGCTCACGAGCGCCCGGAACGATAAAGACCTGATCGGTTTCGCAATCGAACAGCGGCGCCAGCGCGCCCATGCCGCGCGCGATACCATTGGCCTGCTCGGTCGCCGCATCGACAACCCCGACCACGCAGCCGGCTTCCTCGCCGGTGCCGATCTTGCTCACCACCAGCGCCTGCGCACTACGTCCGTCGACGTCGATCAGGAAGCGGATAGCGGCGGCATAGGGTTTGCCCGCGTCGTCGAGCATCCACTCCACCGTGTCGCCGACACCGTTGAAGGCGGAAAACGTCTCGAAGGCCTCGTTGCGCACCCCGAAATCCATGTCCTCGCGGGCATCGCCACCGTTGAGAAACACCTCGATGCCGCCATAGCCCTCGCAGCGCATGTCGACCGCGCCGTCTTCGTAGGTCTCGACCGGCTGGCACGTTCCCTCGCCGATCTCGGTATAGGCCGAGGCGCCCAGCACCGGCGCCGCGACGAGCGCGGCGCAAAAAGCGATGGCAAGCGCGGCGATGCGCATCATGTCTCCCGGACCGGTCACGCCAGCTTGGGCGCGATCTTCTTGCAGGCTTCGATGAGACCTTCGACCGACTGCACCGACTTGTCGAATGCCTTCTGCTCGGTCCCGTTGAGCGAAATCTCGACCACGCGTTCTGCGCCGCCTGCACCGATCACCACCGGCACGCCGACATAGGTGCCCTTGACGCCATATTCGCCCTTGAGGAAGGCGGCGGCAGGCAGCACGCGCTTCTTGTCCTTGAGATAGCTCTCCGCCATCTCGATCGCCGACGTCGCAGGAGCGTAGTAGGCCGAACCGGTCTTCAGTAGGCCGACGATTTCGGCCCCGCCGTCGCGGGTGCGCTGGATGATGGCATCCAGCCGGTCCTTGTTGAGCCAGCCCATCTTGACGAGGTCGGTCAGCGGCACACCGGCAACGGTGGAATAGCGCGCCAGCGGCACCATGGAATCGCCGTGGCCGCCGAGCACGAAGCCCGTCACGTCCTCGACCGAAACCTTCAGTTCGTCGGCGATGAAATAGCGGAAGCGCGAGGAATCGAGCACCCCGGCCATGCCGACCACCTTGGACGACGGCAGGCCCGAGAACTTCTGCAGCGCCCACACCATCGCATCGAGCGGGTTGGTGATGCAGATCACGAACGCTTCGGGCGCATACTTGGCGATGCCCGCGCCCACCTGCTCCATCACCTTGAGGTTGATTTCGAGCAGATCGTCGCGGCTCATGCCGGGCTTGCGCGGCACGCCGGCCGTGACGATCACCACATCGGCGCCGGCGATGTCCTTGTACTCGGACGTGCCCTTGATGGTCGCATTGAAGCCCTCGACCGGACCCGACTGGCTGAGATCGAGCGCCTTGCCCTGCGGCGTACCGTCGACGATGTCGAACAGGACGACATCGCCCAGCTCTTTCATCGCCACCAGATGTGCCAGCGTGCCACCGATCTGTCCCGCACCGATCAGAGCGATCTTCTTGCGCGCCATGAGCCAAAAACCCCGTATTTCCGTTGAATTTGGCGCCCTTCTAGCCCCGTGGCCGGAGGGTGTCCAGTGAACCTTGGGCGAAGCCGAACCTAGTCCGCTGCCGCCTCGTGGCCCTTGTGCGCCGCCGCCAGATAGTCGGCCGACCGCATCTCGGTGAGGCGTGACACGCAGCGGGCGAATTCTGCCCTTGTCCGCTCGTCCTGCCCCAGTTCTTCAAGCGACACGGCAAAGCTCGCCATGAGCTTGATGCCCCGGTCATAGAGCGTATCGACCAGGAGAATGAAGCGCTTGGCGGCATCTGAATTGAGCCGGGTGAATTGCGGCACATGCTCGATCATCAGCGCCTCGTAGGCGTGGGCGAGCTTGAGATAGTCCCGGGCCCCGAGCGGCGCCTCGCACAAGGCGGCAAACGGGAACCTGGCGGCACCCATCGCCGCTTCCGGTACCGCGATGTCGCGGCCGAGCGAACGGAGCACCTCCAGACGCAGTGGCGCATTGCCGGTGAGCTTGCCCCAGAGCCGCTGCATCGCCGCATCCACCGCCGGGCCGGTGCCGAACTGATAGACCGCCTCGCCCGCGAATTTGAGCCGGCGATAGTCGGTCGGGCCATCCAGCGGCACGATCTGCGCATAGGCCTCGAGCAGGCCGATAAACGGTACGAACAACTCGCGATTGAGGCCGTTGCGGTAGAGATCGCCGGGCGCCGTGTTCGAGGTGGCGACCAGCGTCACCCCACCGGCGAACAGCTTTTCGAACAGCCGCCCCAGCAGCATCGCATTGGTGATGTCGGTCACCTGGAATTCGTCGAGGCACAGCAGCCGCGTCGCCGCCAGCACCGGTTTGGCCACTGCCGCCACCGGATCGGCATTGCCGCCATTGCCGTGCGGACCGGCGCGAAAGGCCGCGATCCCCTCGTGCATTTCGTCCATGAATTCGTGGAAGTGCAGCCGGCGCTTCTGCGCGATCGGCACCGCCGAAAAGAACAGGTCCATCAGCATCGTCTTGCCGCGCCCCACGGCACCGACGAGATAGGCCCCGCGCACCGGACGAGGGCCCGAGAACAGGCGCGGCCTCTGCGCCAGATCGCGGGCGATGCCATCGAGGACAGCCGCGGCCTCGGTCTGCAGCGGATCGGCAGCAAGGCTGCCGCGCCGGACGAGGGCGGCGAGGGCGGCGGAAACGGGCGCTGACGGCAGGAACGGCACGGCCGTCCTTTACCCCGCAAAGCCTTCAAATGTCATGAAGGTGGTGGGGCCTAGCCCACCATCGAGATGCCGGTACCCCCGGCAAGCGAGCCGATGAAGCGGTTGCCGGTGAGAATCAGGGTCGCGGCGAGATCGTTGTTCTCGTCGTAGAGCCGGACCTGGCCGCCCGACAATTCCCAGCTCGATACCACGCCCAGACCCGAAATCGGGCACTGGCGGATGCTCGCGCGATAGCGGTTGCCCTTGGCCGTCTGGGTCAGGTTGAGCTGGCACCGGTCTGTACCCGCCAGCACGGTCCACGCGCCGAGCAGCTTTTCGACCGTCAGACCGCCCGAGAAATCGCGCGTTCCGTTGGGCAGCGCTCCGGCTGGCTCCAGGGTCTGGAACGAGCCGTCGGCATTGGCCACCTGCTGGTCCTGTGCCGGATTGCCGAACGGGTCGACGAGCTGCCCATTGGCACCGGGCGTCCCGTTCGCCGGCCCCTGCACTTCGCCGTTCGGCCCGATGGGCGGCAGCGCCGTGGTCGAGACATTGCCGGTGGTGACCGGGTTCAGCTGCTCGGGTTGACCGATATTGGAGACCGTAACACCGGTCGACGCGCAACCGGCAAGGCCGAGCGCAAGAGCCACAACAAGTGCAGAAGGCGCGCCAGCGCGCCACAACCAACGCATGCCCTGCTCCGTCGCCTCGGCGCTTGGGTGAAAATCAGTGGGGCGCCTATAACCCAAACCACGGGCCCCCTCAACCGGCGCAACGTGGCACCGACCGCGACAGATGCGCCAAGAATCGTGGCCAAGTTGCGGCCCGCCAGGCGGCCGCCCTCAGCGCGCCGACATTTCTTTCAGCAGGTCCTCGGCGAGGATGCGCCCATCGGCCACCTCCTCTTCCGGCAGGCGGATCGGAAAGCCCTTGCCGAAAATGGGATCGACGATCCCCGGCAACCCGCCGTCCTCGATATCCGCCGGATGAAAGCCATAGGCCCGCAGCGCCACTACAAGCGAGCGCGCCAGCGTCGCGTCGGGGACGCGCGCGATGATCTCGAGGTTAGCCACTAGGCGACCTGCCGCTCGACCATCATCTTCTTGATCTCCGCAATCGCCTTGGCCGGGTTCAAGCCCTTGGGGCAGGCCTTGGAGCAGTTCATGATGGTGTGGCAGCGATAGAGCTTGAACGGGTCTTCGAGATTGTCGAGCCGCTCGGTCCGCGCTTCGTCGCGGCTGTCGATCAGCCAGCGATAGGCCTGGAGCAGCACTGCGGGCCCAAGATACTTCTCGCCGTTCCACCAGTAGGACGGGCACGAGGTGGAGCAGCAGGCGCACAGGATGCATTCGTAAAGCCCATCCAGCGCCTCGCGCTCCGGCTTGCTCTGCAGCCGTTCCTTTTCAGGCGTCGGCGTCTCCGTCTTGAGCCAGGGTTCGATCGAGCGGTGCTGCGCGTAAAAGGTCGAAAGGTCCGGCACGAGGTCCTTCACCACCGGCATGTGCGGCAGCGGGTAAATGCGGATCGGACCTTTGATATCGTCCATCGCCTTGGTGCAGGCGAGCGTATTGAGCCCGTCGATATTCATCGAGCACGAGCCGCAGATGCCCTCGCGGCACGAGCGGCGCAGCGTCAGCGTCGGATCGATCTTGTTCTTGATGGTCAGCAGCGCATCGAGGACCATCGGCCCGCAATCGTCGAGATCGACGAAATAAGTGTCGATGCGCGGATTGGCTTCGGTGTCCGGATCGTAGCGATAGACGCGCAGCTCGCGCAGGCGGATGCCCTTGGGCTTTGGCCAGGTCTTGCCGGGCACCGGCTGCGATTTCTTGGGCAGGAAGAGTTCGACCATAACCGGTTCCGCTAACGGGCGCGGGCCTCGCGCTGTTCGAGGCCGTAAATCTCGTCGCCGGCATTGTCCATCATCCGAAGGTACACTGCCTGCGCGTCGGTAAGGCCCTGATTGTAGTAGAAGGCGCCGATTTCCTCAGAGAGGAAGTTCAGCAGCATCTCCGCCGGGATCGCGCCGATCGACTGATCGAGCTCATCGGTGAAATAGCGCTGCACCTTTTCGACGATGGCGGCGCGCTGTTCCTTCTCGAACTTGATCGGCTTCATGCCCGACGGTCACATATAGGTGGGTTTGCAGATCTGGTTCGACTTGAAGATGTAGTCGTCATAGGTGTCATAAGCCGAATCCGGCGGCGACTTGCCCTTCATGGCTGCAATCACGACGGTCATGAACTCGGTGTCGATCAGCTTGGTCGCAGCCTCCGCCTTGCACGAGCAAAGCTGGTCGTTCTGCGCGATCCCCATGCAGACCTTGTAGAACTCGGCCTTTTGCTCCGGCGTCACCGGATTGGCGATCTTGGCGGTCTTGGCTTCCGCCACCCCCGCCGACAGCAGCAGCGCCGCGGCGATCACCACGAGCTTCTTCATCATCTCAATTCCTTCCGGATCACCAGTTTCAGCCCCGACCAGATCTCGCTGACCGCGGCAACCTTTACATCGACAAGCCCGGTCGGCAAAACCACCTCGCGGATCACATCCTCCGTGATGTCGGTTTCGACCCTGCTGGCCTTCTTCGGCCACGAAATCCAGATCGCCCCATCGCGATCGATCAGCGCCATAAGTTTCTTGGCCGCCTTCTGCAGCACGGCCCGCGACGCGGTGAAGCCGTGAATCACTTGGTAACCCGGCTTACCCGCGCTGAACGTGTCCCAAGCTGCGTCTGCCAATTCGACGAAATTCCGCGACGTGCGCAAGTCCCCCAGGTCCGGCGGCAGCCCAATGAACATGACGCGCTGGCCGTCCTTGAAGCCGAGCTTCTGCGGCAGCGGCGTGCCGGAATAACCGGTCGGTGCTGCCGCCGCTTTCGCCATCAATACACCCGCGCCTTCGGGGCGATCTTCTTGAGGCTTATACCGCCTGCGCTCTCGGGCGTCAGCGGTTCGGTCTTCACCGGACGATAGTTCAGCGTAACCTTGCCCGCCTCGTCGATGCGGCTGATGGTGTGCTTGCGCCAATTGACGTCGTCGCGGCTGGCAAAGTCCTCGCGCGCATGCGCGCCACGGCTTTCGGTGCGCGCTTCGGCCGAGATCACCGTCTGCAGCGCATTTGTCAGCAGGTTCTCGAGCTCCAGCGTCTCGACCAGATCGCTGTTCCAGATCATCGAGCGATCGAACACCTTGATGTCGGACCGCATGGCATAGACCTCGGTCATCCGCTTGACGCCGCTCCGCAGCGTTTCGCCCGTGCGGAACACCGCTGCGTCCTCCTGCATGGTGCGCTGCATGCGGTCGCGCAGCTCCGCCGTCGGCGTGCCGCCGTCGGCGTAACGCAGCCGGTCGAAGCGCGCCAGGATCTTGTCCTCGCTGGCTTTGTTGACCGGAGGGACGGCCTTCGCGCGATCCATCGTCTTGCCGGCACGCAAGGCAGCGGCGCGGCCGAACACCACGAGATCGGTGAGCGAATTGGAGCCGAGCCGGTTGGCGCCATGCACCGACGCGCAGGCCGCTTCGCCCACCGCCATCAGGCCCGGCACGATCCGATCCGGATCGTCGTCAGTCGGGTTCAGCGCTTCGCCGTGATAGTTCGTGGGGATGCCGCCCATATTGTAGTGCACCGTCGGCAGCACCGGGATCGGCGCCCGGGTGAGGTCGACACCGGCGAAGATCTTGGCGCTCTCGGTGATGCCCGGCAGCCGCTCGTGCAGCACTTTCGGGTCGAGATGATCGAGGTGGAGGAAGATGTGGTCCCTCTTCGGCCCGACGCCCCTGCCTTCGCGGATCTCCATCGTCATGCAGCGCGACACCACATCGCGCGAGGCGAGGTCCTTCGCGTTCGGCGCATAACGCTCCATGAAGCGCTCGCCTTCCGAATTGGTGAGATAACCACCTTCGCCGCGCGCCCCTTCGGTGATCAGCACGCCCGCGCCATAGACTCCCGTAGGA
>JBEBHC010000120.1:0-9768 GCA_040081185.1 Devosia sp.
GTCCAGCACCAGCGCATACGCAATCGGCATTGCAGCTTTGCGACAGGGTTGCAGATGCACCAAAAAAGTGAGGCCCCGCCTTACGGCACGGCCAGCTCATCGAGGCGAACGGGGGGTTTACTCCCCTGTGATCATGTGATGCGCCGCCGGCGGTATTCGCTTGCCGCGTAAAGCATGAGCCCGGCGAAGACCATGCCCATCCCCATCTGCAGCCAATCGACCCGCGTCATCAGCCGCTGGGTCACCGCCATCAGATCGAATGGCAGCGGCGTTGCGAAAATCGCGAAGTCCTGTTCGGTGAGGCCGAAGTGAAGCCGGTTCCCGAGATAATTGAGCACATACCCGCCGCGCGGCCCGCGGCCATACACGACGATGTTCTCGACGACGCCAAACAGACCCGGCACCAGAAAGGCCAGTGCATAGCTCCAGCGGCCAAAGACTGCCGATAGCCCGCCAACCCAGGCGAGGAAGGGCGCAAACCAGAGCAGCGACAAGATCGTGTAGAGCAGCACGAACACTGCAATGTTGCCATAGCTGCCGAGCAGCCCCATCGCGTTGGGACGGCTGAATTGTGGAACGATCGCCGTCACAACGTAGAGGATGCCGATGAACACGAGGCCGGAGATCAGCGTGATGACGAAGATCACCGCAGGCAGCAGCAGCGTGCCTGAGAAGAATTTGCTGAGCAGAACCTTGAGGTCGCTCACTGGCATGGACTTCCAGAAGAACATGGCATTGTTCCGCCGGTCGGCGCTGAACGCATCGCCGAAGTAGAAGAACAGCACGACCCCCATGTAGAAGGCCCAGAGGGCCGCGAGTGCGAGGAAACCGAACTCGAAGACCTTGCTCGTTGGCGGCATCGGCAGGCCCGCCGGCAAATTGGGCGGGTTGAACCCTATGGCGGCCGCAGCTGCCAAGATCAACAGCACCAGGATGCCGAGCGGGAAATAGAGAAACGCTATGCGGTGCTCGATATACTCGCGATAGACGAGCGCCACCCAGGATTTGACGTTCATTTGGCTTCTCCCGTGTCACGCTGCATCAGCGCAACGAAGAGATCGGAAAGAGTGGGCGTCGACACAGTGCCATAGGCCTCAAGATCGGAGCGGTTTGCGCCGTCGAACACCATGACGGTCTGACCGAAGCGGGTCTCCGAGAAGATCGGCTTCAGGCCTCTGGCAACGTTCACCTTTTCGGGTGCCACAACTACCTGGGTGTAGCGAGTCGAGACCGTTTCCATCTGCATGTGGAGGATCAGGTCGCCATCGCGGATGAACATGATGTCGGAGAGCATGAACTCGATCTCGTCGACCTGGTGAGTGGTGATCAGGAGAGTGCGCTCCTCGGTCATGTAGTCCTCGAGCAGGCGCCGGTAGAACCGTTTTCTATAGGTGATGTCGAGGCCGAGCGTCGGTTCGTCCAGCACAAGCAGCTTGGCGTCGATGGCCATGACGACTGCCAAATGCAGCTGGGCAATCATGCCTTTGCTCAGATGGCCGATCAGCGCACCCGGCTTCACATCGGTTCCCTCGAGGAACTTGTGCGCTTTCTCGGGGCGGAAGTTGGGGTGGATATTGGTGAGCAAGGCGAACAGTTCGCGAACGCGCATGAATCTCGGCAGGCTCGCCACGTCTGAGATGAAGGCGACATTCTTCATCAGTTCGGCACGACTGGAGTACGGATCCTCGCCGAGCACGCGGACGGTTCCCTCGTACGAAGTGAGGCCGAGCAGCGCGTTGAGCGTCGTCGTCTTACCTGCGCCGTTGTGGCCGATCAGGCCATAGATGCGGCCGGCTGGAATATCGAAATCGAGCCCGTGCAGGATTTCGGTGTTGCCGAAGCGCTTCTTCAAGCCGCGGGCGGTGACGATGGGTGCGAGGTCACTCATTGCTGGAGCCTTCCTTGAGCAGCGCCTGCGGATCGAGACCGAGCGCAGTGATCTGGGCGCGGATGCGCGGCCATTCTTCGGAGAGGAATTTCTCGCGCTCGTGGGTGAGCAGCTTGTCGCGACCCCCGGCGGCGACGAACATCCCCATCCCGCGCCGGCTTTCGACGACCCCCAGGTCCACGAGCGCGTCGTAGGCGCGCGTCACGGTCAGCGGGTTGACGGAGAGATCGGCGGCAACGGAGCGGACGGAGGGCAAGGCCTCGCCCTCCTTGGCGATTTCGCTGAGGATCATGGCGGCTATCCTTTGCCTGATCTGGACGAAGATCGGCTGGCTTTCGTTGAAGGGGTTCATCAGGGTCGTCCGTTGTAGTGTGCTATCTACGTAGCACACTAATGCAGAGTGTCAAGCGCAGCGAAAGGGAGCCAAGGAGAACCACGTGGCACGCGTCAGAGCTTGGTCGGACATCGCAGAATGCGCACTGAGGGCAGGCGTCTGGCGTCACGGCTTCACCCCGGCGGCGCTTGTCTTCCGGCCCGAAGCCGCCATTATGCGATGCTCTTTCAAGCCATTGCCTGTTTCTATTTCCGGGGGGACCAATGACGACCGGTAGAAGTTTGCAGCGCCGCATGAGGCGTATGCTGGCGCTTGCGCCGATTTGCTTCCTCGGCGCGATGATCGCTTCTGGCGCCGCGCAGGCCGAAAATTACGCACTGATCGTTGCGGCGACGAAATACCCCAACCTCGCCGAAAAGTTCTGGCTCAAGGGGCCGGCCAACGACGCGATTTTGGTCCACGACTATCTCGTCAACAACGCCCCGCAGCCGTTCGCTGAAAAGAACGTCACCACACTGGCCACCGCCGATGGCCTCGCCGATCCGACCAAGGCCAATATTCTCGGCGCGCTGGACAAGATCGCCGCTGAAGCGAAGGCTGGAGATTTCGTTTATCTCCACTTTTCCGGCCATGGCACGTATCAGCCGGCCATAGACGACCCAACCGAACCCGACGGGCGCGACGAGGTGTTCCTCGCCTCCGACGTAAGGATGGCAGAGCCGGGCGGCAAGTTCATGCCAAACGCAGTGACCGACAACGAGCTCGGCGCCGCGATCACCAAGATCCGCGAAACGGGGGCATTCGTCTGGGCGATCTTCGACAATTGCCATTCCGGCACTGTGACGCGCGCCGCCATGGAAGAAGGCGACGTGGTGGAGCGGAAGATCGAACCGGCAGATCTCGGCATCCCGGACTCGGCTTTCCCCGAGGCTAGGGACGACGAAACGGCTCAACGCGTGGCGCCGGTGGGTGATGCGGAAGAAGCGCAGGACAAGCCTAGGGGCGGGCTAGTCGCCTTCTTCGCCGCCCAATCCACCGAGACAACGCCGGAGCGCAATTTCCCTGTGCTGCAGCCCGATGGCAGCAGCAAGGAGGTCAAGTACGGCGTCTTCAGCTACACGATCTTTTCGGCGCTGGCGAAAAGCCCTGCCGCGACCTATCGCGAGTTGGCGCAGGCCGTGCTGCAGGAATATGCGGCGCGCAATACGCTTAAGCCGAGCCCCTTGTTCGAGGGCGATCTCGATGCGCCGGTGTTCGGCAGCGAGGCCGTGGCCAGCAAGCTGCAATGGGCCACCGCACTCGATACCGGCGACGGGTCCATCGGCATCTCGGCAGGCCAGTTGCATGGGCTCAGCAGCGGAACGAAGCTGCTGCTGCTCGCCAATCCGTCCGATGAAGACGACAAGGCCATTGGCTTGATGGAGGTCTCGGCCACCGGACCGTTGCGCTCTATCATCGTGCCCGCCAGCGACGACACGCATCCGCTGATCAAGGCAGCCGAGGTTCCCAAGGGCGCCTATGTGCGGCTCGCCGAGCGCACCTATGATTTCGAACTCACCGTGGCGCGGCCGGACCCGTCGTCCGGAAGTCCCGAAGATGTGGCGCAGGTGAATGCGGCGCTCGATTCCATCCTCGCGCAGACGGAGCAGCAGGACCGCGAACTACCGCTCCGGTTGAAGCTGGTCGAACCGAAGTCCGACGCTGACCTTCGCCTCGGGGTCTACACTGAAGGCGCGGTCGCCGAACTGAGCGGCGACCCGGAACAGGAAGCGGCGGTGCGCGATGCGGCGCCTGCCCTGTGGCTGATGCCGACCAGCGGCGAAATCTCGCTCACCGAGGCAACGCGCACCCCTGCCCTCGCACTCGACGATACGGCCTTCGAGGAAGAGCTGACCAAGAACCTCGTCACGGTGTTCCGCGCTACCGGCCTGTCACGTCTCGGCCAGGCGAGCACCTACAAGCCCAATGCCTTCAAGCTCGGTCTCGGGCTGCAGAAGATGGGCAGCGACAGGGTCGAGGCGCTCGACATCGAGAACACGCCGATCGTGCAGCAGGGTGATTGGCTGCATATCGATCTCGCCAATGAGTCCAAGAAGCCGATGGACCTCAACGTGCTCTATATCGACCACGACTACGGAATCACGCAGGTCTGCCGTGTGCACCTCGCCGCCGGCGACAATCTGTTCGCGCCCATCGCCGGCCTCAACCAGACCGATATGGGCGCGGAGCGCATCGTCGTGGTGCTCAACGAGAATTCGAAAGAAGTCACGACCGATCTCAGCTACCTGCAACAGGCTGCCATCACCCGCACGCGCGATGCGGGCGACGACACGATCATGGGCATGATCACCGATCTGGGCGCCGGCGATGCCACCCGCGGCCCGACAACGGTGGCCACTAAAGCCTCCACTGCGCCCCGCGCCGCCGTGATCCTCATCCCGCTCGAAGTGCAGGCGGCCGGTCCGGACTATGTCGCTCCGCAAGCGAAGCCCGCTGCGTTCGTCGACGACCGCCAGGGCCGCGATTCCTGCTGGGACGAGTAGAGCCACAGCGAGCCTAAATCGAGCGCACAAACCAAAAGCCCCGCGCCGGAGGCGCGGGGCTCTAAGGGTCCGCCGCAGCGGGTCGCTTTTTACTGCGCGTTGTACTGGTTGACCCAGGCGAAATTCGCCTCGTTCAACATGGTCGCATAATTGTACTGGGCGGTTTCGCCGATGTCCTCGGCAACGTTGATGCCGCGGACATAGGGCGCGTCATCAGCGACTTCCCAGATCGAAGAGCCCGACGAGCCCGAGAAGGTATCGCAGGTGTG
The DNA here is from genome assembly GCA_040081185.1 of Devosia sp. Taxonomy (GTDB): domain Bacteria; phylum Pseudomonadota; class Alphaproteobacteria; order Rhizobiales; family Devosiaceae; genus Devosia_A. Next base: position 5,035 of record JBEBHC010000120.1, read on the forward strand.
CCAGAAGGTGTTGCCGGTTTCGGCCGGAGACAGGCCCTTGTAGTTATCGTCGGTCACCTTGCAGGCCGAGTACCACATGGTGCCCGAGGTCTTGTCCGCCGGGTAGCCGAGAATGTTGGCATCCCAGTTGCCCTTGGCGTCGACCTTGTAGCCGAGCCAGCCGACATCGTTGCCCACCGGAACCGAGAGTTCGATGGTCGCCAGATCCCACGGCATGGCCGAGCCGTAGTTCTCGCCGTCGAAGTTCGATATGTACCCCTGGACGACGTGCATGTCGGTCCACGAGTAGATACCGTAGGGAGCGTTGTCGAAGTCGTCGCTCAGCGCGCCTGGGATGAAATAGACTTCCTTCTGCCAGCCGCCGTTCCAATGATCGTACACGCAATGGGCGGCGGTGATCACGAGTGCCGGGCCGATCAGAGCGGCCGAGCACGAGCCCCAGCCATCCTTCTGGTTCTGCATCACCAGCCAGCCTACGGCGCTGAACGGATAGTCCTTGGAATCGGTGATCTGCTTGCGATCGTCGGTGCCCGATGTCAGCTGAGCGGCGCCATTGCCGCGCTCGCCGGGCGAATCCGCCTCAAGGATCGCGCGCAGCGAGTCAGAGGCCGCCTCTTCGGTGACAGTGCCGTCCTTGCTGATCGACACGGTGCCGTAATTGTCGGCCGTCGTCACATCGCCGAGGTCGCGGTTCAGCGTTTCCGGATCGACCTTGGGAAGCGCAATCGGCGTCGGCTTGCCGAGCGACACGGGCGCATCGCGGCTGACTTCCGGCGGGTTGCCGGAAGGCTTGCCGGGCGGTGACGATTGGGCCAGCACCGGGCTCGACAACGCCAGGGCGCCGGCGAGGAGCGCCGTAACAGCGGCAAAGGTCTTCAGATTCATGGCCTTCTCTTTCTTGTCGTTGAAAATGTTGGTGGTAAATGAAGCCCGCTTTTCCGCTGCCGTCAACGGTTTGGCCCGCGCGCGGCGGACCCTGACGGCTCACCCGCAGGGCGGGCAGGACAGCTATTTCGGCGGGCGGATGCAGGCACCCCCCACAAGCGTGGAGGTCGTCATCCGGAATGGGTCTCCTCCCTGCACCGGAATGCCGATGCCGATTAGCAGTCAAATCCCTTCGCGGCAATCAATCTGGCGCGCGCCGCCGCCGGTTTGAAGGCGTCGGCATGACACTTGTACGACGCGGGCGCGACTCCCCGCCGGCTCTGCCAACAAACGGCTTTTCTTCGGTCACGCCTCTATCCTAGTCTCGCGGTCCATGGAAAAGGACGATCCCGCTCTCTCGCTCACCGCCAAGGCGAAATACGAAGCCGCCGAACGGATGAGCGCAGCCGGCCATGGCATCCTGCGTGGCGCCTCGGCCAAGGCGGGATCACCCGAATTCGTCGCGCCCGCCACCAGCGCCACCGGCGCGGGACTGTTCGAGAGCATGACGCAGCCCGTGCACGTGATCGACCCCTATGGCGCCCTGCATCGGACAGACGAAGTCTTCGCGGTCTTGCTCAAGATCGTCACGATCGGCGCGCTGCTGTTTGGGCTGTTCGAGTATGACCGGCAGAAGGCCGATGCGCGCGTGTCGCAATCGCTTGACCTGGTCGAGCAATGGGATACACAGGGCTTCCAGGATGCCTATGCGCGGATCAACGATCAGCTTGGGCCGCTCTATGCCGCCAATGCCGAGACGATCGCGTCGCTCGATGGTGACCCCGCGGCGCTGGCGTTGATCTACGGCAACATGGGCGAACGGATCACCGGGCGCGACAATTCCTTCATCGCCCAGACCGATCGGGACGTCGACAAGGTGTTCAGCTATTTCGAGCGCGCAGCGCTTTGCGCCGACCAGACGATTTGCGACTACCCGGTGCTCAAAACCTTCTTCGGCTCCGAGGCGCAGAGCTTCTGGCTCTATTTCGCGCGCTATGCCGAGCGACGGCAGCAGGCGGGCTATGCCGGTTATGGCTTGTGGACGCAGCGCTTCGCCGCCGGCGAAGTGCGCAGTCCGAAGTTCCTCGGCATGTTCTAGACTGGCTCGTCACTGCCGGTGGCCCCGGCTCGATCCTGCAATTCTGGCAAGCCAAAGGTGCGCGTGGCGTTCACGGATGACGTCGCCGCGATTCACGAGGCGCTCGTGGCTTTCGACCGAGTACACCGATGGCGTATTGGCCATTGGTGCGTCGTTCTACGACCTGAATTTGGTGGTCAACGAGCGGCGGATCGAGGAGGAGTTGCTGGCAAGGGCTGCGAAGTACGCGACCACCGGCAACTGAGAGGTTGCGCTTTACTTCCGCTTGAATACGGCGGGGCGCTTTTCCTTGAACGCAGCGCGACCCTCCAGTGCATCGTCAGTGGCAAAGCAGATGGTCTGCAGATCGCGCTCGTAGGTGATCGCGTCGGCGATGGTCTTGTCCCATGCGGCGCGCAGGTTGAGCTTGGCGGTTTCGGCGGCGACGGGGGCGCGGGAAGCTATGGTCTTGCCGAGTTCGACCGCGGCGGCGCGCACTTCACCCTGCGGCACGACGCGCGAGACGAGCCCCCAGCGCTCGGCCTGGGCGGCATCGATCGGATCGCCGGTCATGATCATGAGCGATGCGTTGGAGGGGCCGATGGCGTGGGCAAGGTTCACTGCCATGCCGCCGCCGCCTATCCAGCCGAGCTTGATCTCCGGTGCGGCGAAGCTGGCATTGGCGGAGGCCAACCGGATGTCGCAGGCCATTGCCGTTTCGAGACCACCGCCAAAGGCGTAGCCGTTGACGGCCGCGATGGACGGCTTCAGCAGCGCACGGATGGCGTCGCAATAGTCGGGGCGGTTACGGAAGTTCCAGGCGGTGTCGTAGTCGTCCAGGGTCCGGATGTCGGAGCCGGCGCAGAAGGCCCGGTCACCGGCGCCGGTGAGGACAACGCAACGGATGCCGTCATCGGTGTTGAAGGACTCGACCGCTGCAACCAGCGCCTTCTGCATGTCGGGCGTGACGGCGTTGAGTTTTTCGGGGCGGTTGATGGTGATGATGCCAACCATGCCATCGCGTTCGACGATGATGTTTTCGCTCATGCTGTGTTCCCTCATTCGCCGGCGCTGACGGCGCCCGCCGACAGCAGCCGGTCGATCTCCTGATCGGAGTAGCCGGCTTCGAGCAGCACGGCGCGTGTGTGTTCGCCGGTCAGTGGAGCGCCGCGATCGACGGTGCTGGGGGTCTTGGAGAAGCGGATCGGAAAGCCCGGCGTTTTCACATGGCCTTCGGTTGGGTGGTCATATTCGACGAAGGTGCCGTTGTGCTTGATCTGCTCGTCTTCGACCAGATCGGCATAGCCGTAGACAGGACCGCACCAGATGTCGGCGGCGCGAAGGAGCTTCAACCATTCCGCGGAGGTTTTGGTCCTCAGACGGTCGCGCGTCTTGCCGAAGATTTCGTCGCGGCGCGTCCAGGTGTCCTTCTCGTCGTCCATGGTGAGGAAGGACGGCTCGCCGATCACTTCGCCGAAGGTCTTGAGCTTGGGAAAGGAGACGATGATGAAGCCGTCGCTGGTGGCGAAGGCACCGTAGGGTGCACGGATGTAAACGTGTGCATGCGGTTCGGCTGAGCGCTGCTGCGGCTTGCCGGCGACGGTGAAGACCGAGAGCTCCTGCATCTGGATGGCGGTGATGGCATCCAGCATGTTGACCTGGACGAGTTGGCCCTCGCCCGTGCGCTCGCGGTGAAGCAGCGCTGCCAGCGCGCCCTCGAAGGCGGTGTAGGCAGTGACGGCGTCGACGATGTACTGGCCCGCCGCGTTGGGCGGCTCGCCGTCACGCCCGGCCGAGAGCATGGCGCCGGACATGCCCTGGAGGACGAGGTCCTGTCCCGGCCGGTCGACATAGGGTCCGTCCTCGCCGTAACCGGACATCGAGACATAGATGAGCTTGGGGTTGATCGCGCTCAGCGCCTCGTAGTCGACACCCAGACGTTTCGCGACACCAGGCCGATAGTTCTGAAGGAAGACATCGGCGGTCTTGACCAGTTCGAACAGAACCGCCTTTCCCTCGGGGTTCTTGAGGTCGATCGCGAGCGAGCGCTTGTTACGGTTGAGCGAGAGGAACGAGACGTTGATCTTGTTGCCGCGCGCGCCGCCAGCCGAAACGTGGCGCTGCCACTCGCCCGTTACGGGCTCGATCTTGACGACGTCGGCGCCGAGATCGCCCAGCCGCTGGGCCGCGAACGGCCCGGCCATGGCGATAGAGCAATCCAGAACCCGGTAACCCGACAGAATACCCATTCGCCCTCTCTTTACGGGCGCTGCCCGCGACACATCCGCATAGTCGGCACCGCAGGCCGATGCAAGATCATATATGATTTGTGCGGAGGGCAAGCGGAAGCCTCCTCCGCCGAGGGTGGGGTGTCGTCCGCCGTCAATGAAGCGGACGGGGCGCGATCTGCGCCTTCCTTGGTAGTTCCGGTCGCGTGAGCAACCGGGCCGGCCCTCGCAAGGCCGGCAAGACGCAGAACGCGCCCCGCGTGTCCTGGGGAAGTCGGCACCAGCCGTGAGCGCTGCGGAACCTGCCGCAGTCGGTCCGGCGAGGAACCCGAGCTGCGCGGCCGCAGCCCCCAGGTTGCTCCCGGCCCCGTCCGTCGCGGGCCCGCGTTGCGGGAGCGAGGGGACATTAGCATGGGCGTGGAGGGTGCGCAGACGCGGGGGATTTGGGTTGTGACAGAATGGGTTGGGGCGTTTGAGGGCGCTAGGGTGGACCGTGCAATCTGG
>JBEBHC010000121.1:0-9759 GCA_040081185.1 Devosia sp.
GACCAAGAAGGCGCCGCCACCGCCACCAAAGGCGAAGACTGCGCCGATCGCCAAGAAGCCGGTGGACAAGCCACCGGTTGCCAAAGCCGAAATCAAAACGCCGGAACCAAAGACAGCAACCAGGCCTTCGTCAGACAAGCCAGCAGTTGCCAAGTCCGTCGCCGACAAGTCGCCTCCGCCTAAGGCCGCAGAGAAGTCGAAGCCTGCAGCCCCGAAATCCGCCTCGAACGCGCCTACAGAAAGCAAGTCCAAATTGATGAATAGTGCGGCTGCCCTCAAATCCAATTCCGCCAAGCCGGTGAACGGCAAGGCTGCCAAAGAGGGCGAGAAACCCGCCGGCGAAGCTACGCCCGAGACTCCGGATTCACCGCTGCTCGACCTTTCCGATGCGGCCGTCAAAAAGCTGATAAAGGTCGCCAAGAAGCGCGGCTATGTCACCTATGAAGAACTGACCGCAGTCCTTCCGTCCGAGGAAGTGGTGGCCGACCAGATCGAGGACATCATGGCGATGTTCTCGGACATGGGCATCAATGTCGTCGATGAAGACGAGGTCGAAGAGGCTGAGCCGGATACGGCGGAAGAAGAGTCGACCGAACTCGCCGAAAAGACCGGCACTGCCGTCGTTTCGAAATCGAATGCTCGAGAAGGCAGCGACCGGACCGACGATCCAGTGCGCATGTACTTGCGCGAGATGGGCGCGGTGGAGCTGCTCAGCCGCGAGGGCGAAATCGCCATCGCCAAGCGCATCGAGGCCGGCCGCGAGACGATGATCGAGGGGCTGTGCGAGAGCCCGCTGACCTTCCAGGCCATCATCATCTGGCGTGACCAGTTGGCGAATGCCGAAATTCTGCTGCGCGACATCATCGATCTCGAAGCGACCTATGCCGGTCCCGACGCCAAGCAGGCAACGCCGATGGCGCCACCTGAGGGATACAAGCCAGCGTCGATGACGGCTGCCCCTGCCAAGACTGAGGCGAAGCCCGCGCCGCGCCGTTCGACCGGCAATGAGGAAGACGACTACGTTCCCGAGGAGCCGCAGGCCCCGCAGGATCCGGTCGAGGACGACGACGACGATTTCGAGAACGCGCTTTCGCTGAGCGCGATGGAAGCGGAATTGAAGCCGCAGGTCGTCGAGACGTTCGACCGCATCGCAGACGCGTACGGCAAGATGCGCCGACTGCAGGACAAGCACGCCGCCGACCGTACAAAGCCGGTGACCGGAGCCGAGACCAAGAAGGTCGAGAGCTTCCGCTCGACGGTGATCACCGACGTGAAGTCGCTGTCGCTCAACGCGTCGCGTATCGAGAGCCTCGTCGAGCAGCTCTACGACATCAATAAGCGCCTGGTGCGTCTCGAGGGGCGCCTGCTGCGTCTCGCCGAGAGTTACGGCGTCAAGCGCGAGGATTTCCTCGAGGCTTACTTTACGCATGAGCTCGAAGAGAGCTGGGCCAAGGACGTTGCTACCAAGGGCAAGGGCTGGGCCGAGTTCGTCAAGCGCGAGATCGACACCATCGCCGAAATCCGCGGCGAGATTCACACGCTTGCCACGGAAGCCGGGCTCGACGTCACCGAGTACCGCCGCATCGTGCACAAGGTGCAGAAGGGCGAGCGCGAAGCAGCGATCGCCAAGAAGGAAATGGTGGAAGCCAACCTTCGCCTCGTGATCTCGATCGCCAAGAAGTACACGAACCGCGGGCTGCAGTTCCTCGATCTGATCCAGGAAGGTAATATCGGCCTGATGAAGGCCGTCGATAAGTTCGAGTATCGCCGCGGGTACAAGTTCTCGACCTATGCGACGTGGTGGATCCGGCAGGCGATCACGCGCTCGATCGCTGACCAGGCCCGCACCATCCGTATTCCGGTGCACATGATCGAAACGATCAACAAGATCGTCCGCACGTCACGCCAGATGCTGCACGAGATCGGTCGCGAACCGACGCCGGAAGAGCTGAGCGAAAAGCTCCAGATGCCGCTCGACAAGGTCCGCAAGGTCCTCAAGATCGCCAAGGAGCCGATCAGCCTCGAAACGCCGATCGGCGACGAGGAGGACTCGAACCTCGGAGATTTCATTCCGGACGTGAATGCGATCCAGCCGATCGACGCGGCGATCCAGTCGAACCTTCGCGAGACCACGACCCGCGTGCTGGCGTCGCTGACGCCGCGCGAGGAACGTGTTCTCCGCATGCGCTTCGGCATCGGCATGAACACCGACCATACACTCGAAGAAGTGGGCCAGCAGTTCAGCGTGACACGCGAACGCATCCGTCAGATCGAGGCCAAGGCGCTGCGCAAGCTCAAGCATCCGAGCCGTAGCCGGAAGCTGAGGAGCTTCCTCGATAACTGAGTTGTTAAAGGGCCGCGAAAGCGGCCCTTCTGCTATGGCCACCAATTGGACAAGCAATTGGCCGGACGTTAGAAACGCCGCCTTGCGATAACGGAGCAGCACATGTCGTTCTGGAAGAACCTGTTCGGTGGTGGCAGTGGGCAGGCGGAGGCGGCGCCCGCGCCCGGTGAGGAATATAAGGGCTTCACCATTCGTCCGACCCCGACGCCCGTTGGCAGCGAGTATCAACTGGCCGGCACGATCGAGAAGGACGTGGGCGGTGAACTCAAGACCTACAAGTTCGTGCGCGCCGACCGCATGTCGTCGCGCGACGACGCGGTGAGCCTCGCGCTCGGCAAGGGTCGCCAGATCATCGACGAGCAGGGCGAAGGCATCTTCAAGTAGTCCAACCGCTTGCATGGGGACGTTGCAGGGCGTAGAGCCCGCGCAACGGAGTTACTCACATGCCCAAGAAGCCCAGTCCGCGCGCCGAGTTCGTGCTGTTTAACGTCGTCTATGAAGACGGCACGCAACGCAGCAACCGGAAGGTGTCAGCCGACCTGCTGGGCGGGCTCGACGGGGACGATCCGGCGAAGGCCGACATAGAGGCACAGGATCGGGCGATTGCCGAGAAATCGGGGATGCCGCCGCTTTCGATCAAATCGATCAAACGTGTCGGGGCGAAGTAACAGTCTCAGGCGAGGCTGTTGAGGAAAGTGCCGATGGCGCCGGGCGTGTCGGCGAAGAGAGCGAAGGCGCCGAAGGCGAGGAGGCCGGCTACGATTGCCGCTTCGACAAGCCAGCTGTGACGCGGCTTGTCCGAGTTTTCGTGTCCGAGATCGAAAAGACTCATCGCATCCTCCGGCCGCTGCCGAATGCTTAACGAGCCGTTAGCTAGGCTCGGGCTGCGGCGTCAGCGCGACCAGATTTAGGCATTGTTGTGATGCTCAGGCAGCCTTGGCAGCAGCGCCTTGTCGATTGCCGGCTTCACTATCGTTCCGAACAGCTCGATGGCCTTCATGACCTTGGCGTGGGGCAGGGTGCCGACCGAGAGCTGCAGACCGAAGCGGTCGTGCTGGAACCACTCGTGCTGCATCAGGATCTTGTCGATGACCTGCTGCGGCGAACCCATGAAGTAAGCACCGTGCGGCGAGGCACCGGCCTCGAACTGCTCACGCGTCGTCGGCGGCCAGCCGCGTTCCTTGCCGATGCGGGACATCGAGGCCTGGTGCGCGGGGAAGGCGATGTCCATGGCCTCTTTCGTTGTTTCGGCGATGAAGCCATGCGACGAGATGCCGACGGGCAGCGTGTTCAGGTCGTGGCCGACCTTGGTGGCGGTGTCGCGATAGAGCTGGACAAGTGGCGAAAACTGCTGCGGCCGCCCACCGATGATCGCGATCATCAAGGGCAGCTGAAAGTAGGCCGCGCGGGCGACCGAGTTGGGCGTGCCGCCGACAGCGATCCAGAGCGGCAGCGGATCGACCACCGGCTTGGGATAGATTTCGAGGCCCGGGATCGGCTTGGTGTGCGCGCTGCCGGGCCAGTTGACCTTGCCGCCCTTCCTGATCTCGAGCAGCATCTGGAGCTTTTCCTCGAACAGGTCGTCGTAGTCGTTGAGGTCGTGACCGAAGAGCGGGAAGCTTTCGATGAAGCTGCCGCGGCCGGCCATGATCTCGGCGCGGCCGTTGGACAGCAGATCGAGGGTAGCGAACTGCTGGTACACCCGGATCGGATCTTCCGAGCTCAGAACGGTCACGGCTGTGGACAGCTTGATGCGCTTGGTGCGCTCGGCTGCGGCGGCAAGAATGGTGACGGGCGAGCTGGCGACGAAATCCGGCCGGTGATGTTCTCCGAGGCCGTAAAAGTCGAGGCCGAGCTGATCGGCGAGCGTGATTTCCTCCAGCAGGTCGCGCAGGCGTTCCGCTGGGCTCTGCAAGTGGTTGTTGTTGAGGATATCCGGCGTGTTCTCAGCGAAGGAGTAGAGGCCCAGTTCCATGGCAAATGTCCTTGTCGTCCGTGCCGCCTAGATGGCGGCCCGGCGTTGATGCGACAAGAGAGAACAGCCGTGTAACCTCACACGCTGGAGGCGGGAATGTAGGCGCCAGCATCCCCGGTACCGGGGGCGGGTGCCTGTGCGCCGGCGTGGCGATGGATTTCCGCTACAAGGCCGGGCGCCAGATCCAGCTTGTGAGCGAGAGCATCGAGATAGGCCCGTTCGGCGGGAGTATCAGCCGTCATGGCGACGAGCGAGGCGGCGTAGATTTCGGCGCCGTGTTCGGCGGAATCGGCACGTGCAACGACGGCGTTGATATCGAGCGGGCCGGACAATTCGTCGAAGACGAACGCTTTTTCTTCCGCGCCAAGCTGCATGGTCTCGAGCTTTTTGAAGATGGCGTCCTTTTCGGCCGCATCAACCTGACCGTCGGCCTTGGTAGCGGCGATCATGGCGCGGACGAGAGTCTTGCTCAGCTCTTCGTTCTGATGCCCGGCCTGAGCCGGTGGGATGAAAGCGTCGCGGTCGACCGGGGCCGTGTCGCCCTGGCTGGCCTGATGATCCTGCCAGGCTTTGTAGGCCAGGCCACCAAGCGCCGCGACGGCGCCCATCTTGGCGAGATTGCCGAAGCCGCCGCGGCCGAGGACCAGACCTGCAGCGAGGCCACCAACGCCGGTCATGGCGGCGCGCTGGGCATTTTGGTCGGTTTTGAGGGTCGTCAGGATCTGGTCGATGTTGAACATGGCGCTCTCCCTTATGCTTGAAGGGAGTTAGGGAGCGCCGTGCTCCGAGACAAGCACGGGTGGGGTGCCAAGTGGTCGCGGGGCGCGATAGAATGCCCGCGGCGATTGTTTTCCGGGGGTGTGATGAGAGCGTGGTTGTTTGCAGCGGCGATCGCCGCCTTGCCGCTTCCGGCTCTCGGCAATGGGGCGATTTCGGAGTTTCCGGCAGGCGGCGTGCAGTTCGTCGAAACGACGGACATCGTCATCGCGCGCGAAGACCTGTTCCTGAGCCTCGAGCAGGTGCGGGTCCACTACGATTACCGCTCCGATGCCTCGGCGCCGATCAATGCCACGATCGGCTTTCCGATGCCGGCCGTGCCGATCGACGGGGGGCCGGATCAGCTCGGCGGGGCCCTGCTGGAGGAGGGCGCCAATCCCCTCAACTACATGTCGTTCGAGGCGAAGGTGAATGGTGAGCCGGTAAAGACGGTGCTGCACGAATATGCGTGGTTCGAAGGCCAGAACATTACCGACGAGCTGAAGGCAGCGAAGGTGCCGCTGTACCTCCCCTACGACCAGACGAACGAGTTGCTCGGCAATGTCGACAAGGCGGTGCTGGACGATCTCATCCAACGCGGGCTGCTCGTGCGGACGGCGGATGGCGATCTCGGCGAGCCGCTGTGGCAATACCAGGCAGTCTATGAGTGGCAACAGGATTTCGCGCCGGGCGTGACACAGGTGGACATTTCGTACGTGCCGCTCACCGGCTACCCGAGCGATATCCTCGACTACTACGAGGTCGATCCGGACGGGCTTTACTGCGTCGATAACGGCGTGCGTCAGGTGATCAACGACTATCGTAGCAAGGGCATCGGCTACGAAGTTCAGACCATGAGCTACATCCTTACCACGGCGCGCTACTGGAAGGGCCCGATCGAGGAGTTCAACCTCATCGTGGACAAGGAAAAGCCTGATCCGGAGAACGGGATCACCGGCGCCGTACTCTCGTTCTGCGGCATGCGCGATGCGCAGGAGACCGAGGATGACTTCCGGTTGACGAAGAAGAACTTCGATCCTGCCGAGGACATCTCGGTGGTGTGGTACGCATTCTACGATTTCAGCGGGACGGACGAAGGCGCTCAATAAAAGAGGCCCCGGCTGCTGCCGGGGCCCTTTTGCCGCTCGGGACGACCGAGTGGCGGGTGACCTGGTTTACTGAGCCGGAGCCGAAGAAACCGGGGCGGCGTCAACCGGAGTCGACGTGGCCGGAGCCGTGTCGGCGGGCGCCACCGGGGCAGTGTCAGCCGGGGCCGCGGGAGCGGTTTCAGCGGGCCCCATCGGCGTGGTCGTGTCGGCTGGGGCCATCGGTGTGATGGTCGTATCAGCCGGGGGAACGATCGTGGTGGTCGCCGGCGGGGTCGTTACGTCGAGGTTGGTCGTGGCCGGCTGAGAATTGGCCGAGAACACGAGGTAGGCGATCGCCAGCAAAGCGAGCGCGACGATGATACCGACGAACCAGCCGGTGGAATTGCTCTCACGCGTGTAGACGGTGCGATTGACGCCGTCATTGGTGTAAAGCGGATCGCGATCAGTGGTAGCCATGACGGGCTCCTTTCAAGTGGACCGATGGCTGTAGAACGCGCGCTTTTGGGCAAGGTTCCTGAAACGAGGCAGCTTTCGACAGTCCATTACACAGCCGTTTAACCGACTGGCAGGTCTACCGAAAACGCGTGGAACTATTCAGTGGGAGCCTTCACTTTTTCCTTCTTGGGCTTGGCGACAGCCTTGGTCATCGCAGCCACGCGATCGATGAAGGCGAGGAACAGCGCCGACACCACGAAGGCCAGATGGATGAGCGTGTACCACATCAGCTTTTCGCCGGTGTACTGCTCGGTGTTGAGGAAGACCTGCAGCAGGTGGATCGAAGAGATGGCGACGATGGTCGAGGCCACCTTGATCTTGAGCGAGCCGACGTCGATCTCGCCGAGCCAATGCACGTCGTCCTCGTGATCGAAGCGCGACACGAAGTTCTCGTATCCCGAGATGATCACCATCACGACGAGACTGGCGATCAGCGCGGCATCGATGAGGCCGAGAATCTTGAGGATGGAATCCGCGTCATCGAGTTCGAAGACGTGGCTGACGAAGTCCCACAGCTTGCCGCCGAAGTTCACCGCATAGATGGCGAGCGCGATGGCGAGGCCGATGTAGAACACCACCAGCAGCCAGCGCGAGGCGAGGATGACGCCTTCGACGAACAGTTCCAGTCGCTTCATGTCCAAGCCTCCGTTGCGGTGATGAGATAGCGTATTTTCCGGCCGCCGCAAGCGCAGGAAACGCCACGGTTGAGGGCGATTGCGCATCGGCAACGGGCCGCTAGACTGCGATTTCGGGGTGCGGGAATCATGCTCAGTTCTGAGGCGGCGGCCGCTATTGCCCGGATGCTGGAGGCGCGCGCCGAGACGGTTGTGCGTCCGGGCGCGAGTTCGCTGGCCGACGAGCGGGCAAACTGGGAAGCGGCAGAGTTGGCCGAACCGCTGCCGGCGGGGGCGCGCTCCTTCAGGGTTGATGCGGGCGGGGTACCGGCCGAGTGGGTCAGCATGCCTGGGTCGCGACCGGGCAGGGCGTTCTTCCTGCTGCATGGCGGCGGCTACAATTCGGGATCGTGCGTCACGCACCGGCGGCTCGCGGCGGAGATCGCGCGACACACACAACTGCAGGTGCTGACGCCGGACTATCGCCTCGCGCCGGAGCATCCGTTTCCAGCTGCGGTTGATGACGCACTCATGGCTTGGCGCTGGTTGCTGGAACAGGGTTACAGCGCAAAGGGCATCGTTGTCGGTGGAGACTCTGCGGGGGGTGGGCTGGCGCTCTCGATGCTGCTCAGCCTGCGCGAGGCCAATCTCGCGCTGCCGCGAGCGGCGGTGCTGATGTCGCCGTGGACCGATCTTACCGTCGCACTGCCTTCGCACGAGACGATGCGCGCGCGCGACGCGATGCTGACCCAGGAGGCGTTGATCGTTGCGGCGGACTGGTATGCGCGCGGGCGGCTCAACGATCCGGTTGTGTCGCCGGTGCTCGCAGATCTGCGCGGGCTGCCTCCGCTGCTGATTCATGTCGGCGGGGATGAGGTCCTGCTCGATGATAGCCGGGTGCTGGCGCAGCGAGCTCGCGACGCAGGTGTGACCGTCAACTACAAATCATGGTTGGGACTTTGGCATGTCTTTCATTCGGCTGCTCCAAATGTTCCCGAATCGGTTCAGGCTTTAGTCGAGATCGCTGCCTTTATTCGTTCTCAATTCGGCGATCAGGTGAGATAGCGCCGCCGGAGGGGCCCGGCTCGCGTTGGGGTAGTAATGAGTAGTACGGCAAGAGACGCGGTTTTTTCCGCGTTGGCCGACGAGCATCGGAGGGTGTTGCTCGAACGGCTTAAGCAGACCAATGGCCAGACCTTGAGCGCCCTGAGCGCGGGGCTGGGCATCAGCCGACAGGCGGTCACCAAGCATCTGCTGGCCATGGAGGCCGCGGACCTTATTCTCACGGTCCGTCGTGGCCGGGAGAAACTGCATTTCCTCAATCCGGTCCCGATCCACGCGATCGCCATGCGCTGGCTGCACCAGTTCGATTCGGTGCGGCTCGAAAGCCTGATGGCGATACCGGTGATCGGCCGGCGAGAGGGTCAGAAGCTTCATCCGCGCTGAGCGGGTCACGCAAAGAAAAGGGCCGGGAGTGATCCCGGCCCTTTCGTCGTTGGTTCGTCGATAACTTAGTTCTGGTAGGAAACCAGCGGCGTGATGTCCTTGATGGTCACGCGGCGGTTCAGTTCTTCGGCACTCTGCGTCTTCACCTTGAGATAGCGCTCGCCGTAACCCTGAGTGACAAGGTTCTCGGCAGGAATCTCGTAGTAGTCGGTCAGGATGCGGGCAACGGTCGAGGCGCGCTGATCCGAGAGGACCAGGTTGGCTTCGTCCGAGCCGGTGGCGTCGGTGTGGCCTTCGATGAGGAAGACCTCGCCGGGGTTGCGATCGAGCAGCTTGAGCATCGCGTTGGCGACCTTGGCGAGCGAGCCGACCTGATCCCGCGAGATCGTGGCCTTACCGCTGTCGAAGGTCAGTCCGCCAACTTCGAGCCGGCGTACGGTGTCGCGGATACGAGCCGAACGCTTGACCTCGTCGATCGAATAGATGCGACGCACCTTCTCTACCGGCGGCTTGTCGAGGAAGAACTCGATGTCTTCCTCATCGGCGCTATCGGCGTCGAGGATGTACTCCGAGATCGGGATCGTCAGGCGGAGCGGGGGCAGGTCCTGACCCGGATCACGCCATTCGAGCACGAAGTCATCGTCACGGTCATCGACCGAGGCGAGGATGATCTCGCGGCCGTCGGGCAGGATCTTGGACCGCTTCAGGATGTCGCCATTGCGATTGCGGATGGTGACGATCTTGGTGCCGTTGGGGCGCTCAATGGTTTCGCGCACACGGCCGCGGCTCAGCTGCTCGTAGTAAATCTCATCTTCGTCCTCATTGTAGAAGCGGTCGCGCTCCTGCTGCGGATTGTTGATGTAGATGTTGATGCCGATCTGGAAGATGAAGCCGTTGCCGCGATCATTGCGGTCAAGGATCTTCACGCCTTCCACGTCTTCCGGCGGCGTCAGCGTCACGTCCTGAACATCGATCCGCTCGCCTTGTTCAGTCTGGGTCGACTGTTCCTCGGGCGGGGGC
>JBEBHC010000122.1:0-9745 GCA_040081185.1 Devosia sp.
CTCGGGAATCGCAACCTTGGCCGCGAGTTGCTGACGAGGTAGGAGCGCCTCAGCTGCTCCGGCTTGAGCTTTCGACAGTTCCGCTTCCAGCAACTCGAAGGCGGTGCTGCGGGAAAAACTAATGCGGCGACCCAATCCTCCGGCGATATGCCGGCAGGCGGATCGCCGCAGGCCGATACGGTCAACGATACTGCCGCGCTGCCTCCGCCGGAGCCGCTCGCCGACGCCAATGCCGGAGGTGAAGCAGCCGCCGATGCACCGGTCGTGCTCGACGACGGGCTAGGCGAATCCGCCGATCCGCTGGTGGGGTCCAATACGGCTGGTGCTGGAACGCTTGGTGCGCTCGATCCGAACGCCGTCGGCAGCCGGCCGCTCGATCTGACCCTCGATGGTGGGCAGGCGCTCACCGATGGTGACGCGCTGGCACAATACCAGGCAGGCTACGATGCGATCGTGCGCGGCGACTATGCGTTCGCCGAGGACCAACTGCGCCAGTTCATTGCGCTCTACCCGGACGATCCGAATGCGCCCGATGCCACCAACTGGCTGGGCGAGGCGCTGTTGCAGCGTGGGGCGTTCGAAGAAGCGGCCGATGTGCTGACGACGGGCTATCAGAAGTATGAGCGATCGGCGCGGGCGCCCGACATCATGCTGCGGCTCGGCATCGCGCTCAACGGCGCGGGGGAGCCCGATACGGCATGCCGGCTGTTCTTCGAGGTGACAAAGCGCTTCGCCAACCAGCCTGCTTCGTTCAAGCAGAAGCTGCAGGACGAGCGAGCCAAGGCACAATGTCCGGCGTGACGCCGGCCGAAATTGAAACGCTGTTTCAGCCGCTTGCCGGCTACGACAGTCTGGGGCTCGCCGTCAGCGGCGGGCCCGATTCATTGGCGCTGATGATCCTCGCCGCGCGCTGGGCCGCGCAACCCGGCCGGCCCAAGCTGTTCGTTTACACCGTCGATCATGCCCTGCGGCCCGAAGCCGCCGACGAGGCTGCGATGGTAGTACGAGAGGCCGGACGGCTGGGGTTGATCGCGAGATCGCTGCGATGGGATGGCCAGAAGCCGGCGACCAGTGTCCAGGCAGCTGCGAGGGCGGCGCGCTATCGGCTGATCGCAGCGGCGATGGAGGCGGATCGAGTCCCGCTGTTGCTCACTGCGCATCACCTGGCGGACCAGGCCGAGACCGTGCTGATGCGGATGGCTCATGGCAGCGGGGTCACCGGGCTCCGCGGCATGGATACGCTCAGCTTCGTCGAGGGCTGCGAGATTTACCGGCCGTTGCTCGGTGTGGACCCACAGCGGCTGCGTGCCCTGGTTATGGAGGCGGGGCTGACCCCGGCCGCTGATCCGGGAAATGATGATCCCTCGTATGAGCGCGTGCGCTGGCGGCACATGTTGCCGCAACTAGCGGCAATGGGACTGACGCCGGAGCGGCTCGCCATACTGGCCGGCCGTCTTGGCGACGCGACGGCACTGGTAGCCGACCAGGTGGAGCAGAACTGGCCATCGATCGTGATCCCCGAAAGTAATGGCCGCTTCGAGGTCAACCAGGGCCGGCTGGGCGTACTGAACCGGTTGGTGGGGGTTGCGATGCTGGGGCAGTTGCTCGAGCTTTGCTCCGGCGATCGACGTGCGCCGCCGCTGGCCGCGCTCGAATCACTGTTTTCGCGGCTGAGTGCCCATCAGCTGCTGAAGCCGGAAACGCTGCATGGCTGTATCATTTCGGCGGATGGCGACGTCGTGACGGTACGTGAGGAAGGTCCGCGCCGCGGGCCTCGCAGCTTGCGAAAAGCCGAGAGGGCGCATTAACCCCGCGGCCCGGCGCAAGTGGACTTTTGGTCCATCCCGCCGCACCCTGCCGCCCTTGTAACGCCCTATTGCCGGGCTTATCTTTCGCCAAAGCACCGGCGCCACTCCCCTTGGCCGGATTCCAGGACAGGTTTGATGAACGTCAACTTCCGCAACTTTGCCATCTGGCTGGTCATTCTCTTCATGCTGATGGGCCTGTTCCAGGTGTTCCAGTCCACGACGCGACCGGGTGGCTCAGTAGTCGAAAAGAGCTACACGCAGTTCGTCACCGACGTGGACTCCGGCAAGGTTACCTCCGTCACCATCATCGACAATGTCGTGAGCGGCAGACTGACGGATAACACCAGCTTCGAAGTCACCATCCCGGCCGGCGCCGATATCGTGTCGCGGCTCGAGGATCGTGGCGTGCAGATCACCGCCAAGTCGGCAGAGTCGAGCCCGTTCTGGTCGATCCTGCTCAGTTCCTGGCTGCCGTTCCTCGTGATCATCGGCGTGTGGTTCTTCTTCATCCGCCAGATGCAGGGTGGTGGACGCGGTGGCGCTATGGGCTTCGGCAAGTCGCGCGCCAAGCTGCTCACCGAGACGCACGGAAAGGTTACGTTCGAGGACGTTGCCGGTGTCGACGAGGCCAAGCAGGATCTCGAAGAGATCGTCGAGTTTCTTCGCGACCCGGGCAAGTTCCAGCGCCTCGGTGGACGAATCCCTCGCGGTGTCCTCCTCGTTGGCCCGCCCGGTACCGGTAAGACGCTCATCGCGCGCGCTGTTGCCGGCGAAGCGAATGTGCCGTTCTTCACCATCTCCGGTTCCGACTTCGTCGAAATGTTCGTGGGCGTCGGCGCGAGCCGCGTGCGCGACATGTTCGAGCAGGCCAAGAAGAACGCGCCGTGCATTATTTTCATCGACGAGATCGACGCCGTCGGCCGTCACCGTGGCGCAGGCCTCGGCGGTGGCAATGACGAGCGCGAGCAGACGCTGAACCAGTTGCTCGTCGAGATGGACGGCTTCGAAGCGAACGAGGGCATCATCCTCATCGCTGCGACCAACCGCCCCGATGTGCTCGATCCGGCGCTGCTGCGTCCCGGCCGCTTCGACCGGCAGGTTGTTGTGCCGAACCCCGACGTGCAGGGTCGCGAAAAAATCCTTAAGGTCCACGTGCGCAAGGTGCCGCTGTCGCCAGACGTCGATCTCAAGGTCCTCGCACGTGGTACGCCCGGTTTCTCGGGTGCCGATCTGATGAACCTCGTAAATGAAGGTGCATTGCTAGCGGCTCGCCGCAACAAGCGCTTCGTCACGATGAGCGAGTTTGAAGACGCCAAGGATAAGCTGATGATGGGCGCCGAGCGGCGCACGCTCAGCCTCACCGAGGAAGACAAGAAGCTCACCGCCTATCACGAGGCCGGCCACGCTCTGCTGGCGATCAAGATGGACGCGTCCGATCCGATCCATAAGGCGACGATCATTCCGCGCGGCCGTGCGCTGGGCATGGTGATGCGCCTGCCGGAGCGGGACCAGGTATCGCTCACCCGCCGTAAGGCTTTCGCCGATATGGCGGTCGCCATGGGTGGACGTGTCGCTGAAGAGGAAATCTTCGGCTACGACAAGGTGACCTCGGGCGCATCGGCCGACATCAAGATGGCGACTTCGCTCGCCCGTGCGATGGCGACCGAATGGGGCATGTCCGACAAGCTCGGTCCGCTGCTCTACGGCGATGCACAGGACGAGGTGTTCCTTGGCCGCTCGATGATGCAGCGCAACACGCACATGTCGGACGAGACGCAGAAAATCGTCGACGAAGAGATCAAGCGCTTTGTGCAGGACGGTTACGACACGGCGCAGAAGGTGATCCGCGAGAGCATCGATGAGCTCCACACGATCGCCAAGGCGCTGCTCGAATACGAAACGCTCACCGGCGACGAGATCCGCGGGCTGATGGATGGCAAGACGCCGATGCGCGACGATGGGGCGGACACGTCACCGAAATCCACAGGAGTTCCTTCCGCGGGTCGCACGGCCCGCAAGCGCCCCGACGCCGAACCGGGCGACGCCGCACCGGAGCCCTCACCGGGTGGTTAAGCTGCTGCTTAGAGTCTTAAGGGCCGTCCCATGGGGCGGCTCTTTGTTTTTCTGGGGTTAACCTGCGCCGCGGGCGGGATTCTGTCATATCGGCAAATCAGCGTATGATTGCACCGACACGGGGAGAGCCAGGATGGCGCGCAATTATTTCGGGACCGACGGCATTCGCGGGCTCGCCAATGGCGACAAGCTGACGCCTGAGCTGGCGATGCGGGTCGGCATGGCGGCGGGGCTCAAGTTCGTGCGCGGCGATCACCGCAATCGTGTCGTGATCGGCAAGGATACGCGCCGCTCCGGCTACATGATCGAAAACGCGCTGGCGGCCGGGTTCACCGCCGTCGGTATGGATGTGTACTTCCTCGGCCCGATGCCGACTCCCGCCGTGGCGATGCTGACGCGTTCGCTGCGCGCTGATCTGGGCGTGATGATCTCGGCCTCGCACAATCCGTTCGAGGATAACGGCATCAAGATGTTCCGGCCGGACGGCTACAAGCTCAGCGACGAAGTCGAAGCCGATATCGAGCGGCTGATGGATAGCGACATGTCACGCGAGCTGTCGCGCGGTCGCGAAATCGGACGGGCCTATCGCGACGAGGCGGCGCAGACGCGCTACATCGAATATGCCAAGCGCACACTGCCCAAGGGGCTTGACCTTTCGGGCCTGCGCGTAGTGATCGATTGCGCGCATGGCGCGGCTTACAAGGTTGCGCCGGTGGCCCTGTGGGAACTGGGCGCCGAGGTGTTCCCCATCGGTGTCGAGCCGGACGGTTTCAACATCAATGACGGTGTCGGCTCGACCGCGCCGGATGCGCTGCGCGCCAAGGTGCGTGAAGTGCGCGCCGATATCGGCATTGCGCTCGATGGCGATGCGGATCGCGTCATCATCGTCGATGAGCGCGGCGAAGTCGTCGACGGCGACCAGCTGATGGCGGTTATTGCTCAGTCGTGGAGCGCCCGCGGACTTCTGCGGGGGGAGGGCGTGGTTGCGACGATCATGAGCAATCTCGGCCTCGAGCGTTATCTCACCGGGCTCGGACTTGGCCTCGAACGCACGCAGGTGGGTGACCGCTATGTGCTCGAGGCGATGCGCGCCAAGGGTTACAATGTCGGTGGCGAGCAATCGGGCCACATCATCCTCTCCGACTTCACGACGACGGGCGACGGCCTGGTGGCGGCACTGCAGCTGCTTGCGGTGGTCAAGGAGCAGGACGATCCGGTGTCGGCGATCTGCAAGCGGTTCGACAAGGTGCCGCAGCGGCTCACCAGCGTGCGCTATGCCAACAGCAAGCCGCTCGATCATCAGCGCGTGATCCAGGTGATCGCGGAATCCCGGGCGCGGCTCGGCACCAGCGGGCGCCTGGTGATCCGCGAGTCCGGCACCGAGCCCGTCATCCGCGTGATGGCGGAAAGCGACGATGAGGGTCTCGTCGACGCGGTGGTCGCGGAGATTTCGACGACAATCAAACAGGTCGCTTGAGGCAGATGAGGGCAGTAGAACGGCTCTTTGTTAAGTCTTCATTTACCGGGCTACGGCTCGTTAGGGTTAAGTCTTAGGGTTAAGCGGCTTTTAAGGAAGTCCTGCGAGGATCAGTCCAGTCGACGGGTGTCGTCGTGGCTAACTCAAGGACCAATGTGATGCGTAAACTCCTCGCTATGCTGCTGGTGGCGGGCCCGGCTCTTGCCGTTCAGCCGACTTTCGCCGCCGACATGCCTGAATGCTGTGACGTTCCCCCTGAAGTCGATTACGGCCTCGAAGGTTCGTTCTACCTGCGCGGCAGCGCGGGCCTCAATTTCCTCTGGACCGTCGAGCACGTACAGATCGATGGCACCACGAACGTGCCGACCCAGGTTGGCTACGGCTACTCCTTCGGCGGCGGTATCGGTTACGAGACCGGCACCGGCCTCCGCTTCGACGGTACCCTCGAGTATCTGCAGAATGACGGCCTGACCGATGGCACCGATCATCTGCACTTCCGCTCGGCTCTCGCTCTCGCCAACGTTTACTACGACATTCCGCTCAGCGGCATGGGCGGGGCAGGCGGCGGCTTCGGCGCCTATGTCGGTGCCGGTATCGGCGGCGCGGCCTACTCGGTTTCGGTCCACGACAACGCCACCGACTCGGCGATTGCCGGTATCCCCGATGGCACGGGTTACACCCCGGCGGCCGCGGCCATGGCCGGCGTCAGCTACGACATGGGTTCGTGGGTCGGCGACCTCGGCTACCGCTTCATCTACATGCCGCAGATCAGCAACAACGCTGTCGGGCCTGATACGTCCTGGTACATCAACCAGAACACCGTGCACGAAGTTCAGGCCTCGATCCGCTACCGCCTGAAGTAAGTACGGCCAAATGACACCCGATCTTCGCGCGGCGCCCTTCACGGGCGCCGCTGCATTTGGGCTACTCCGGCGAGAGCTGGAAACGCTCGAAACGCCCTAGGGCCTCTTCGATCAGGCGCTTGTGGGCACGTGGCTTACCCAAGCCGTTCCAGTGCCAAGCCTGTATCAGCAGCTTGCCCGCCGAACGGTCGGTCTTAAGGTCGAGCAGGGCCACGATCTCGTCGCCGAGCAATACCGGTAGGGTGAAATAGCCGAACTGTCGCTTGGCCTTCGGGACATAGGCCTCGAACACGTGGTCGTAGCCGAAAAACAGTTTCAACCGCCGTCGCTGGATGATCAGCGGATCGAACGGTGAAAGGATGTGCACGAGCGGTGGCATCTCGGGTAAGGGCGTTTCGAGTGCTTCTGCAGGAACATAGTGCAGGTTCTTCTCGTCACCCTCGATGGTGACGGGCACAAGGTCCTTCTTCCTGATCCGCGATTCCACAAGCTTGCCGATCTCGGGCGAGAAGCGAAGCCACGGGTGCATCACGGAGGCGCCGTTGACGAGACCCTGCGCGGTGAGTGCACGATCCAGCTTGTAGGCATCGACCTGACGAGGAGTTGCGGGCTTGGGGATATCGAGACCGGCAAAATGGCGTACCAGCAGGTCGTAGGTCTTCACCATCCCGCGGCGTTCGCTGATCACCAGCCGGCCGTCGAAGAAGGCCCGTTGCAGGGCGCGCTTGCTCGGCTTACGCGAGCCCCAGGGATGCTCCTTGTCGATCAAGTCGTCATCGTCGATGTCGCGAATGGAAATCGCGCCATTCTTCCGGATGCGGCGGACGACCTTGTTGGTCTCGTCGTCAGGCACATCGGTGTACCAGCGGAACGGCTCCTCACGGTGCGCCTTCATCTCGGGGAGGAAGAAGCGGAAGTCGCGCATCGGCACGTAGGCAAGGGCATGCGTCCAGAATTCGAAGACGGTCTTGTCGATGCTCTGGGCCGTCGCGAGATCGGCGCGGCGGTAGGACGGGATGCGCGTTGCGAGAATATGGTGGTGCGAGCGCTCGATCACGTTGATGGTGTCGATCTGCACATAGCCCAGATGTTCGACGGCCTTTCGCGTCGCGTCCGGACCACTGCCGAACGGTTCGGCCTCGTCGAGGCGCTGCGCGTGCAGCCAAAGGCGACGGCCTTCCCGAAGCGTTAGCGCCTTAGCTTTCATGCATGTCCCGTAGCTGCCCGATTGTTAAGCACAATGGGGGAAAGGGCAACAATATCAATGGCTCGTAGGCTAGGTCTCAAATTGCGGCGCCTGAACCGGACCATATTTCCATGTCGCCTACAGCCATCTTTATCGTCATCTTCGCCCGCGACCGCTGGTGGATCGACCTCGACGGCAAGTCGCAGGGCCCGTTCCTCTCGAGTGAAACTGCAACGGCGGAAGCCGTGCGCTTCGCCACCGAGCTCGCCAGCAAGGGCGGCCGAAGCGAGGTGCGGTTCGCCGAGCCCGGCACGCGACCCAAAGTCATCTACCAGAGCGCGGAGCAGAGCATGCTCGGCCGCGGCACGACCGTTACCCACTAGCTGCCTCTGCTCCGAATTCACTTGGCCCACATACCGCGCATCTGTGCGCGAATGTCGGTTTTCGGCAACTGCGTTGTTGCGAGTTGCTGCAGCGGTTTCAGCGGTGGCCATAGAATGTCGTCGTAGAGACCGAGCATCGCGCGCGTGATGAAGCGCGTGCGCACTGCGTAGAGATGACGGTCGCCATACCGCTGCTGCTGGGTCACATAGAAACGCTGCGGCATGACAAGATGCAGTGCGTCGCGGGCGCGGGTCATGGCTACATAGAGTAGTCGCCGCTCCTCCTCCAATTCATGTGTCGAGCCAGTGCCGAGGTCCGACGGGATACAGCCATCAACGACGTTGAGCACGTGCACGCTCTTCCATTCCTGACCCTTGGCGGAATGGATGGTGGAGAGGATCAGGTAGTCTTCGTCCTTCGGCCCGTCGCCTGACCAGTCCGAACTCGCATCCGGCGGATCGAGCGTCAGATCGGTGAGGAAGCGCTCGCGGCTGGGATAGCCCGCGGCGATCTGTTCGAGCTGCAGCAAATCCTGCAGCCGCACCTGCGCGTCCTCGTGGTTCTCTTCCAGCAGAGGCTCGTACCAGGCACGGGCGCGCGAGAAGCCGGCGGGCCATGGTGAGGCCCTGTCGGAGATATCTGCGATCAACTCGACTAGCGAAGACCAGCCCTCAGCGCGCGCCGGGGCGGGCAGGGTGGTAAACACCTCGAACGGATGGGGGGACTCCACCATCGCGTCGAGCAGCTTGCCGGCATTGCCGGGGCCGATGCCGTTGAGCAGTTGCAGGACGCGGAACGCCGAAACGCGGTCGCGTGGATTTTCCATCCAGCGGAACAGCGAGAGCATGTCCTTGACGTGCTTGCTGTCGAGGAATTTCAGCCCCCCGAATTTCACGAAGGGGATGTTGCGCCGCGTGAGTTCGATCTCGAGCGGGCCCGAGTGGCTGGAGGCGCGGAACAGGACCGCCTGTTGCTTCAGCGGCGTGCCGGCCTCCCGATCGGCGAGCACCTGCTCGGTGATGTAGAGAGCCTGGCCGGGCTCATCCTTCACCGTCACGAGTTGCGGTTTGAGAGATGATTGGCGTTCCGTCCAAAGGCTCTTGGTGAACCGTTCTTCGGCCTCGGCGATCATGGCGTTCGCGGCGGCCAGGATGGGCGCGGTCGAGCGGTAGTTGCGATCGAGCGTTATGATCTCGGCCTGCGGCGTAAAGCTGGCAGGGAAATCGAGGATGTTGCGGACGGTGGCGGCACGGAAGGAATAGATCGACTGCGCATCGTCTCCGACGACGGTGAGCCCTGCACCATCGGGTTTCAACGCGAGCAGGATCGAGGCCTGCAGCTTGTTGGTGTCCTGATATTCGTCGACCAGGATGTGGTCGAAGCGGCTGCCGATATCCGCAGCGACCGCGGGCTCGCGCAGCATGGCGGCCCAGTACAAAAGCAGGTCGTCGTAGTCGAGGACGTTCTGGCGCTGTTTGGTTTCGACGTAGGCGGCGAAGAGGTCGCGCAATTCGCTCGACCACATCAAAGCCCAGGGAAAAGCCTCTTTCAGCACGTCTTCAAGCGGGGCGGCGGCGTTGACGGTGCGGGAGTAAATGGCGAGGCAGGTGGCTTTGGCCGGGAACCGCGCCCTGGACTCGTGCAGGCCGAGATCATGGCGCACGATGTTCATCAGGTCGGCGGAGTCTTCGCGGTCGTGAATGGTGAAAGCGGGATCGAGACCGACATGCTGGGCGTAGTCGCGCAGCAGCCGCGCGCCGATGCCGTGGAAGGTGCCGGCCCAGGCGAGTGCATCGGCGAGAGCCCCGGACGAGGTGCCCATGACCTGCCCGGCGATGCGTTCGACGCGGCGCTGCATTTCGGATGCGGCGCGGCGCGAGAAAGTCATCAGCAGGATGCGGCGCGGGTCGGCGCCTTTGACCACGAGGTGCGCGACACGATGCGCTAAAGTGTT
>JBEBHC010000280.1:0-2562 GCA_040081185.1 Devosia sp.
GACGTGCAGCGCGGCGAGGTCCTGAGCCTGCTCGGGCCCTCAGGCTGCGGCAAGTCCACCGCGCTGCGCATCATCGCGGGGCTCGGCGCGCCGAGTTCGGGCACCATCGACTGGCCGTCGTCGACACTCAATTCGCGTGGCCTGCCGCAGGGCGATGTCGGCTTCGTGTTCCAGGAACCGACGCTGATGCCGTGGCAGACGGTGTTCGGCAATGTGTACCTGCCGCTACGGCTCAAAGGCGTGAGCAAAAGTGCGGGCCGCGATCGCGTTATGGAAACGCTGGCCGATGTCGGTCTCGCCGACTTCGCAGAGGCCTATCCGCGAGAGCTTTCCGGCGGCATGAAGATGCGCGTCTCCATCGCCCGTGCGCTGGTGACCAAGCCTAAGCTGCTGCTGATGGATGAACCCTTCGCCGCGCTCGACGAAATCACGCGCCAGAAGCTCAACGACGATGTGCTGCGCCTTTGGCGGCAAACCGGCATCACCGTGATCTTCGTTACGCACTCGGTGTTCGAGAGCGCCTACCTCTCCAACCGCATCGTCGTGATGCGCGCCCGCCCTGGCCAGGTGTTCAGCGATCTGCCGCTGCCGGGCGATGGCGTTCGCGACGAGGATTTCCGGACGTCCGAGCACTATCGCGCGACGACGCACACGGTTTCGCACGCGCTGCATCAAGCCATCCATGCGGGAGATATCGCGCCATGAGCGACATTCCCGCCATCATGAGTTCGGAAGCCGGCACGGATAGCGCCGTCGCCATCGTCGCACCGCGCACATCCAACCTCGAGCGCATCCTTCGCGTCGCCGTGCCAGTCGGCATGTTGGTACTGGCGGTGCTCGCCTGGCATCTCACCGTCACGATCAACCAGATCCCCCGCTACATCCTGCCGAGCCCGGCGGATGTGTGGGGTTCGCTCACCACCGACTATCCGACCCTGCTCCCGGCGCTTGGCGTTACGCTGCGCATCACGTTCTCGGCACTTGGCCTCGCATTGGTGGGCGGCGTGCTGCTTGCCATCGTCCTCGTGCAGTCGAAGTGGATCGAGCTCGCGCTGTTTCCATTCGCCGTCGTGTTGCAGGTGACGCCGATCGTCGCCATTGCGCCGCTGCTGCTGATCTACACACCGAACACGCAGACGGCGCTGCTGATCTGCGCGTTCCTCGTCGCCTTCTTCCCGATTCTCTCGAACATGGTGGCGGGCCTGAAGAGCGTCGACCACAACCTGCTGAACCTGTTCGACCTGTACGGTGCGAACCGCTGGCAGACCCTGCTCTATCTGAAAATACCGGCAGCCATGCCCTACTTCATGGCAGGCCTTCGCATCGGGGGCGGCCTCGCACTGATTGCAGCTGTCGTCGCGGAGTTCGCGGCCGGACAGGCCGGCGCGCAATCGGGGCTCGCCTTCCGCATCCTCGAAGCCGGCTATCGGCTCAACATCCCACGCATGTTCGCGGCTCTGCTGATGCTGACTGCGACCGGCGTCGCGATCTTCGGGCTGACGTCGTTCCTCGCCTGGCTGGTGCTGCATCGCTGGCACGAGAGTGCCGTACGGCGCGAGAACTGAGATGGAAGGTTCCCGCGCAAACACCATCCTGCGCAATGCCGGCGTGCCGTCCGCCTTCATGGGCAAGACCGGCAGCGGCATCGAGCGCGTGGACATCACCCTCGCGGACGGCCGCGTCGCGGCGCTGACACCGCATGCGCCCGGGCCGGGCCGCGATCTCGACGGCGGCCTCGTGCTGCCGGCCTTTGCGGACATCCACACGCATCTCGACAAAGGCCACATCTGGCCGCGCAAACCCAACCCCGACGGGACATGGATGAGCGCGCTGCTCGCTACGCTCGAAGACCGTCAAGAGCTGTGGTCGTCGCCCGACGTAGCACGCCGGATGGATTTCGCGCTGCGCTGTGCCTATGCGCACGGCACCGCCGCCATCCGCACGCATCTCGATTCCGCGCCGCCGCAACACGAGATCAGTTGGCAACTCTTCGCCGAGATGCGCGACAAATGGAGAGACCGCATCGAGTTGCAGGCGGTAGCCTTGTTCGGCCCCGATATTCTTGTCGATCCGCTGCTGCTCGACCAGGTGGCGCGGAAGGCGAAGGAATTTGGCGGCATCCTCGGCGGCTCGGTCGCGGTCTATGAGCGCAGCAAGGAAGCGATGCTGGCGCTCTGCGAGAAGGCCGGCGAGCTCGGTCTGGATATCGACCTTCACACCGACGAAACGGGCGATCCGAACGCCCACGCCCTCGAGCATCTCGCAGAAGCCGTGATCGAAACCGACTTCACAGGCAACCTCGTCGCGGGGCACTGCTGCGTCCTCACCGTGCAGGACGAGGTGACGCAACGGCGCACGATCGAAAAGGTCGCCCGCGCCGGCATCTCCATCGTCTCACTGCCGATGTGCAACATCTACCTGCAGGACCGCGCGGCTGACGGTCATCGGACGCCCATCCGTCGCGGCATCACGCTCGTCCACGAATTCCGGGCAGCCGGTGTGAAGGTCGCCTTCGCCTCCGACAATACGCGCGACCCGTTCTATGCCTATGGCGACCTCGAT
>JBEBHC010000281.1:0-2559 GCA_040081185.1 Devosia sp.
TGCGGCGACGCGACCGATCTCGAAGCCTCGGCTCGACTGCTCGATGGCGAGCGCGCTCAGATGGTCTTCACAGACCCGCCCTACAACGTGAAGATCGACGGGCATGTTGTCATCGGTCCTGCAATTCTCCGCAAAAGTGGGCTTTGAAATTTCCCTGATTGGCATTCCTTTCGGTTCATTCCGGCGGGGCTAGCCCCGCCGGAATGAACCGAGCCGCCATTGCTGCCATGCCTCGCTGGGCGAGGAGGCGGCGATGGTTCGACTTGGAGAGCTAATGATGATCCTGGAACTGCATCGACAGGGCGTGTCGATTACTGCCATCGCCCGGCGCACGGCGCGCGATCCAAAGACGGTCCGCAAATACATCGAGCGCGGCATCGAGGCGCCGGTGTACGGGCCACGCTCTATCGGCCGGCCGAGCAAGATTGCGGGCTATCTGGACTTCCTGCGCGAGCGGGTGATGGCCTATCCAGATCTCAGCGCAGCGCGGCTGACCCGCGAGATCCGGGCGCTCGGTTATGTCGGCGCCTACACGGCAGTGAAGCGCTACCTGGCCGCCATCCGTCCCGAGAATGGCTCCAAGCCATACGAGGTGCGCTTCGAGACCGCAGCCGGCGTTCAGGCGCAGGTCGACTTCGCCCGCTTTGTTGTGACGTTCACCGATGATCCCGGTTCGACCCGCATCGTCTGGCTGTTCAGCCTGGTCCTCGGCCACTCGCGCTTCATCTTTGCGCGCTACGTCATGCATCAGGACCTGCAGACGTTGCTGCGCTGTCACATCGAGGCGTTCACGGCCCTGGGCGGCGTGCCGATCGAGATCCTCTACGACCGCATGAAGACTGCGGTGACGGGCGAGGATGACCAGGGCCATATCGTCTACAACCGGTCGCTGCTGGCACTGGCGCAGCATTATCGCTTCCAGCCCCGTGCCTGCCGGCCGTATCGCGCCAAGACCAAGGGCAAGGTCGAGCGGCCGTTCCGCTACATCCGCGAGGACTTCTTCGTAGGGCGCAGCTTCCGCAACCTTGATGATCTCAACGACCAGTTGTCCGACTGGCTCGATACCGTCGCCAATGTCCGCGTCCACGGCACGACCCAACGCGTCGTCGCCGAGGCGTTCGCCGCCGAGCAGCCCGAGTTGCAGACGCTGCCCGAGCACCGCTTCGACGCCGTTCTCAAGCTCGAGCGCCGGGTCAGCCACGACGGCTTCGTCGCCATCGGCGGCAACTATTACAGTGTGCCTGATCGTACCCGCCGGGTGGTCGAGGTCCAGCAACTCCCTGATCGCGTCCGCATCCTCGATCTTGGCACCATCGTCGCCGAACACGCGGTCCTCGAAGGGCGAAAGCAGTACCGCATCGATCAACGACACCGCACCGGCGGCAGCACTGCGGCGCGCCGCTCCGGCGTCGCCGCCGGCATCACCATCGGTCGCATCGGTGATCACGTGCCGCTGCGCTCGCTGGCGGTCTACCAGGCCATCGGCAGCCAATTGGCGACGGGAGGACGGCCATGACGGCCACCGCCTTGGGCGCTGCATCCTCGCGGGTCGATAACATCCGCCGCAGCCTCGTCGGGCTGAAGATGCCGCGCGCGCTCGAGATGCTCGACGCCACATTGCGCCGCATCGAACAGGGCCAGATCGATGGCATCGAAGCCCTCGACACGTTGCTGCTGGAGGAACTCTCGCTCCGCGAGAACCGGCGCATCAAGGCGGCGCTGCGCATGGCGCGGCTGCCGGTCATGAAGACGCTGGCCGGCTTCGACTTCTCGTTCCAGCCATCGCTCGACCGCAACCGCATCATGGCGCTGGCCGGGCTCGACTTCATCGCCCGCGCCGAGGTCGTCCATCTGCTCGGACCGCCTGGCACCGGCAAGAGCCACCTCGCCACCTCGCTCGCCGTCGAGGCCGTCCGCGCCGGCAGGCTCGTCTACTTCATCCCGCTTGCCGATCTCGTCGCCCAGCTTGCCAAGGCCGAACGCGAAGGCACCCTGCGCGAGCGCATCCGGTTCCTGTGCCGGGCATCCCTGCTCGTCGTCGACGAGATCGGCTATCTGCCGGTGACGCCTGGCGGCGGCAACCTGTTCTTCCAGCTCGTCAACGCCCGCTACGAAAAGGGCGCCATGATCCTCACCTCGAACCGCGGCTTCGCCGAATGGGGCGACATCTTCGGGAGCCCCGTCGTCGCTACAGCACTGCTCGACCGGCTTCTGCATCACGCCGTTGTCATCCAAATCGAAGGCTCAAGCTACCGCATGCGCGAGCACGCCGCGCTCATCCCCGAGAACTTGCGGACCAGCCATGCCGCCAACCTTCCCGCCGTCCCCAAACGACGCGGCCGGCCGCCGACAAAGGAGCGCGACGATCATCATGCCGGCTGATCACCGAAACCATACCCGCCGCCAAACCAGGGAAATTTAAACGCCCACAATCGGGGAAACTTCGGTGCCCGTTGACAGCTTCTGGCTTGTGATGTAGGCCTCGCAAGCCTCGCGCTGGGCATCGAGGGAGTTGAACTCCATGTCGAGGCCATGGTCGGTCGAGACGCGGGTATAGAT
>JBEBHC010000123.1:0-9592 GCA_040081185.1 Devosia sp.
CCGGATATGTGTCAGCCTAGGTTATCAGCCCCAGCAGAGTTCAGCACCCTTGGTCGTGTCAATGGACTCCACGCCGGCAACCGGCTTGTCCGTGACAAGCGTAGCACCGGTATCGAGGAAGCCCATTGCCGGATCGATCGCCGGGATGGTGCCGCTGACGATCGCATCGAGAGCCATCGACGCCATCTTGAGCGGATACTGCTGGCTGGTGGCACCGATCACACCCGACTTGACGTTGGCCACGCCCGGGCAGCCGCCGTCGACGGAAACGATCAGCACCGAGCCGTCATCCTTGCCGACGGCCTTCAGCGCTTCATATGCGCCTGCCGCTGCCGGTTCGTTGATGGTGTAGATCACGTTGACGTTCGGGCACTTCTGCAGCGCGTTCTCCATCGCCGTGCGGCCCTTTTCCTGGTCGCCCTGGCTGATTTCGTGCGTGCAGATACGCGCATCGTCTTCATCGCCCCACTTGTTGGGGTCCTTCACGTCGATGCCGAACCCGGCCATGAAGCCCTGGTCGCGCAGGTAGTCGACGGTGGGCTGGTTGGTCGCGAGGTCGAGCGCGACGATCACGGCGTCCTTGGCCTTGTCGCCCAGCGTGCCGGCGGCCCACTGGCCGATCAGCATGCCGGCCTTGCGGTTGTCGGTTGCGAAGGTGGCGTCGGCGGCGTTCATCGGATCGAGCGGCGTATCGAGCACGATCACCTTGAGCCCGGCGTCACGCGCCTTCTGGATCGTCGGCACGATGGCCTTCGAATCCGAAGGAACGATCGCGAAGCCTTTGGAGCCGGCCGAGATCTGGTTCTCGATGCAGGCGACCTGGCCGTCATTGTCGCCGTCGAACTTGCCTGCGCAGGCGATGAGCTTGACCCCGAGCTCCTTGGCCTTGGCCTCGGCGCCTTCGCGCATCTTGACGAAGAAGGGGTTGGTTTCGGTCTTGGTGATGAGGCCGACGGTCACGTCCTGCGCGATCGCTGCACCGGCCATTCCGCCAAGCAGCACCACGCCGGCGAGCGCCAGCTTCAGGATATTCTTACCCATGTACGTCCTCCCATTGGATGTGCGCCGCACGCAGATCCTCCACCTGCGGCTGACTTTGCACGCGGTGAACCTGAATTCCCGCGCGCCGTCGTGGCCAACAAAGCGCGCGCGCAGAGCTCTGTCAATTAATTAATCCATTTGATTTATTAATTGACTTGCTGCCTTCCCCGGTCGCACCTTTCCCGCCCAAACCGCGGCCGGCCCTCGCGTGGCCGGCCTTTCGAGGGTATTGCGCAGCGCGGCGCCCGAGTGTGCCCGCCTGGTGAGTGGGCAAAGTGTTAAGGGAACCGGTCTTGGAAAGCGCAGCTGCGTTACAATCGCCGAACCGGCCGGGCGCCTCCAATCGCGGCACCAACCAGATCGGCGTTCGCCTCTACAACGAGCGGCTCGTCCTGTCCTTGATTCGCCGGCACCACGAGTTGCCCAAGGCCGACATCGCCCGGCTCACCGGTCTCTCGCCGCAGACCATCTCGGTCATCATGAACCAGCTGACCGACGACGGTCTTCTGCTCAAAGGCAACCCGATGCGCGGCCGCGTCGGCCAGCCCTCCGTGCCCTATTCGCTGAACCCCGAGGGCGCTTTCGCCTTCGGCCTGAAGATCGGCCGCCGGTCCGTCGATCTCTACCTGATCAACTTCGTAGGCGAGATCATCGAAGCGCTCCACGAAACCTACAACTATCCAACCCCGTCCGGCGTGCGCGAGTTCGCCCGCAAGGGCATCGAGCGCGTTGTCGCCAAACTGAGCGAGAGCCAGCGCTCGCGCATCGCCGGCCTCGGCATCGGCGCACCCTACGAGATGTGGACCTGGCACGAAGAGATCGGCGCACCCAAGGACGAGATCGACATCTGGCGCACCATCAACATTCGCGCCGAGATCGCCGCGGTCTGTCCCTGGCCGGTCTACTACGCCAACGACATCACTGCGGCCTGCGCCGCCGAACTGATGTTCGGCATCGGCGCCGACCACATCGACTACCTCTATATCTTCATTGGCTCGTTTATCGGCGGCGGTCTCGTGCTCAACGGTCATCTCTTTCCCGGCCGCACGCAGAATGCCGCGGCTTTGGGCTCGATGCCGGCGCAGGGCGTCGACATTTCCGGCCGCCCGCAGCTGATGAATGTCGCCTCGATCTACGTGCTGGAACGCCGCCTGATTGCGGACGGGCGAGACGCCCGGATGCTCTGGCAATCGCCCGACGACTGGGGCGACGATCTCGGCACCGTGCTCGACGAGTGGATCCTCGAAGTGGCCACCACGATCGCGCACTCCATCGTCGCAGCCATTGCTGTCATCGATGTCGAAACCGTCATCGTCGATGGTGCTTTTCCACGCGCCGTACGCCAGCGCATCATCGAACAGACGCGCATCGCCGTCGGCAAGGTGCGGCAGCAGGGCCTGTCGCGTTTCTCCATCGTCGAAGGCTCGATCGGCAACGCGGCCCGCGCCATGGGGGGCGCCTCGCTGCCGCTGCTGGCAAACTTCACGCAGGACCGCGAAGTGCTGTTCAAGGACGACCAGCGCGCCCAGTCCGCACCGTCCGAACGACGGGTCACCGGCTAACTCAAGCGAGCGTGAGCCTGCTGCGCTGCATCCCGCTCGAATCGAAGTTGCTGGGGTCCAGCCAGCGCTCGTACGCGGCTCTGATCCGTGGCCAGTCACCGTCCAGCATGGCGAACCACGCCGTGTCGCGATTCTCGCCCTTGACGATCATGTGCTGCCGGAAAATGCCCTCGTAGGTGAAGCCGAACCGCAGCGCGGCGACGCGGCTTGGCGCGTTCAGTGCATTGCACTTCCACTCGAAGCGCCGATAGCCGAGCGCGTCGAACACGTAGCCGGCATGCAGATACAGCGCTTCTGTCGTCACCCGCGTGCGAGCGATCGCATCACCCCAGTTGATCCCGCCGATCTCGATCACGCCATGCTCCGGCGTGATCCGCATCAGGGATTGCTGGCCTTCGACACGGCCGGTGGCTTTGTCGATCACCGCAAAGCCGAGCGGGTCGTTCTGAGCCGCTGCAGCCGCCAGCCGCTCCGCCATGTCCGCAACGGAAGCCGGCTTGTTGGTGAACAGATAGGTATAGCGCTCCGGTCCCGCCGCAGCGAACAACTGGTCCGCATGTTGCGGCCCTATTGGTTCGAGCCGCGCATAGCGCCCTTCGAGCACCACGCGTTGCGGCAAAGACTTGGCAGGGACCGGCCCGCTCACGCCTTCGCCTCGAGAATCGCCTTCAACCCCTCGCGGTAGGTTGGATAGAGCAGTTCGATCCCGAGCGCCTGCTTGATGGCGCGGTTCGACACCCGCTTGTTGTCCGAATAAAAGCTCCGCGCCATCTCGGTCATTTCGGCATTGCCGAACGCGATCTCGGGCGGCGGCGCGACACCCAGCAACTGCGCCGCATGTGTCACCAGATCCTGTGGTGGCGCCGGCTCGTCGTCCGCCAGGTTGAACGTTCCGTCGAGCCGGGCGGACGCTGCCCGTTGCGTGACCCGGCCGATATCGTCGACATGGATGCGGTTGAACACCTGGTTCGGTTTGACGATCCGACGCGCGGTCCCCTCGCGCAGTTTGTCGAACGCCGAGCGTCCCGGCCCATAGATTCCAGCGAGCCGCAGGATCATCAGCGGCATGCCGCGCGCTTTGGCGAAGTCGCGCCACTGTTGCTCCACCATCACGCGCTGCTGGCTGCGCTTGTTGATCGGTCGCGTGGCCGCGGTCTCGTCGATCCACGCGCCGCCGAAATCGCCGTACACGCCGACCGTCGAAAAATAGCACAGCCACTGCAGGTCCTGTGCCGCTGCGATGTCGTCGCGATGCAGGTTGAGCGCCGGGTCGCCATCCTCACGCGGCGGGATCGACACCACGACGTGGCTTGCCTTGCGCAGGTCGTCGCGCAGCGTCTGTCCCGGCTTCATCCCGTCGAACAGATGCAGGTGATAGGGGCTGTCGGCGCCGCGCTCGATGGTCTCTTCGTTGCGCGTCGTGCCGGCGATGGGAATGCTCGCATCGACCTGTTGATGGATGGCGCGGGCAGTCGCCAGCGACGAATAACCCATGCCGAAAAAGAACACGCTCATGTCAGTCTTTCATGGTCCACTCGGACCGCACGCTGATGTCCGCCTCGCGCGGCAAAAAGGCAAGCTGCAGCGCCGCCGCCCGGTCTGGCGCGGCGAGCCGCCGCACCGCCCATACCGCCGCGCCGCGGATCAGCGGATCGGCATCCGCCAGCCGCGCCTCGGCCTGCGGCAACAGCGCCGGCGAACCGCTATTGCCCACCGCGATCAGCACATTGCGCAGGAACCGTGCGTGCCCGATCCGCTTGATCGGCGAGGCGGAAAACAGTGAGCGGAAGCCGGCATCATCGAGCGCGACGAGATCGGCGAGGGCAGGAGCCTTGAGGTCTTCGCGCGCCTTGAGCTTGGCCTCGTGCGACACGGTCGCGAACTTGTTCCACGGACAGACCGCAAGACAATCGTCGCAGCCGTAGATGCGATTGCCCATAGCCTTGCGGAACTCAACCGGGATCGGCCCCGCATGCTCTATGTTGAGATAGGACAGGCACCGCCGCGCATCGAGCTGGAACGGCGCGGGGAACGCCTGCGTCGGGCAGATATCCAGGCAGGCCTGGCAGGTCCCGCAACTCTCCTCGTGTGGCGCGTCGGCCGGAAGCTCCAAGTCGGTGAAGATCGCGCCCAAAAACAGCCACGAGCCGAACGCGCGGCTGACCAGCACTGTGTGCTTGCCTTGCCAGCCGATCCCCGCCGCTTCGGCGAGCGGCTTTTCCATCACCGGTGCCGTATCGACGAACACCTTCGCTTTGGCCCCGGTGCGATTGATCAGGCTCGCGATTTCCTTGAGCTTGCCCTTGATGATGTCGTGGTAGTCGCGATTGCGCGCATAGACCGAGATCGTCCCGCACTCGCGCTGCGCCAGCGTTTCCAGCGGATCAGTATCGGGGCCGTAATTGACGCCCAGCATGATCACGGAACGCACGTCTTGCCACAGTGCGGCCGGGCTCGAGCGGCGATCCGGCGTTTCCGCCAGCCAGCCCATCTCGCCTTGCCAGCCGGCGGCGAGTGCTGCCTCGAGTTTGTCGCGCAGGTCGGGACGCGCATCGGCGCGCGTCACGCCGAAAGCCGAGAATCCCAACAGCTGCGCCCGCTCGCGAAGCTCCGCGACAAGCGCCGCCGCGTCGAGGCTAGAAGTCGAGGTCCGCATAGCCGGCCGCCGGTGGGATCGCCCCGATCCGGTCGTTGAGCAGCGTGCGAAACGCCGGGCGCGATTTGATGCGCGCGTACCAATGGCGCGTTTCGGCCGAGGTCTCCCACGCCACATCGCCGAGATAATCGAGGCTGCTGAGATGTGCCGCGAGCGCAAAATCGGCCATCGTCATCTGCTCGCCGGCCAGCCATTGGCGCGTCGCGAACAGCCAGTTGAAATACAGCAGGTGCTCGGTGAGGTTCGCCTTGGCGACGCGCAGCACGCCGGGGTCGGGCGTAGCGCCGCGCTGGTCGCGCTTGGCGATCTTTTCTTCGATGACGTAGCGCGTCACCTCGTCATTGAGCTTGAGCAGCACCCATTCGCTGAGCCGCCACATCTCCGAGCGCTCCTTGGAGCTGGCCGGGAACAGCCCTGCCACCGCGCTTGGCGAGTAGCGCTCCTCGATCGCGTGGATCACTGCCAATACGCCCACTGCCGGCGCTTCGCCCGTGTCGATCAGCACGGGCACCGAAGCGCCCGGACTCACCTCCAGAAGGCCCGGCTCGCGCAGCCACGGCTTGATGTCTTCGAGACCGATGCCGATGCCGTACTCGGCGAACATCAGCCGGGCGAGGCGCGAGGCCGGATCCAGCCTGTGCTGCAAGAGTCTGGGCATGAGCGGGTGATGGTTCCTTCCGTCCGCTGGCGGGTGCTGCCGATTGATTGTAAGAGAGCGGCGCTCCCGGCTGCGGGATGAGTAGGAGAAGAGCTAAGCGTGGATCAAGGTATTTTTACGCCCCTCCTGCTCGGGATCATCGAGGGTTTGACCGAGTTCCTGCCGGTTTCCTCCACGGCGCACCTGCTTCTGGTCGAGCATTTCCTCGGACTTAACGGTGACGACTGGAAGCTGTTTACGGTGCTGATTCAGCTCGGCGCCATCCTGGCGATCGTCATCCTTTACTTCGGCAAGCTGCTCCGGATCGTCATCGACGCGGTCCGCGGCAACGGCGCCGCCTGGCGCTTCATCCTCGGCGTGCTGCTTGCGGCGATACCGGCCGCAATCGCTGGCATCGTGCTGCACGATTTCATCAAGAGCGTCATTTACGAGTCGCCGCTGCTGATCTGCGTCATGCTGATCGTCGGCGGCCTCGTGCTGCTCTGGGTGGACCAGCTCAAGCTCACGCCGCGCTACACCGACATCTACCAGTATCCGCCGTTGACCTGCCTGATCATCGGCCTGTTCCAGATGCTGGCACTGATACCCGGTGTGTCGCGCTCAGGCGCCACCATCGTCGGCGCCCTGCTGCTGGGCACCGACAAGCGCTCGGCCGCCGAGTTCAGCTTCTTCGTTGCCATGCCGCTGATGGTGGGGGCCTTCGGCTACGACCTCTACAAGAGCAAGGACCTGATCTCGTCCAGCCTCGGCCTCAGCGTTGCGCTCGGCTTCGCCGCAGCCTTCGTTGCCGCCTTCATCGTGGTTCGTTTCGCGCTCGATTTCGTCTCGCGCCACGGCTTCGCACCGTTCGCCTACTGGCGCATCTTCGTCGGCGCCGTCGGGCTGTGGGGCGTCCTGCTGTTTCGCTAGCCGCAGCGGGCGCGCGACTACTCGAGCCAGATCGTCTCGAACGCGTCCGATTGGTGGATGCACACCATCTTGATGCGCCCTTCGGACAGCACCGTGAACTTGTGCGGCTCTTCCGGCGCGACATAGACCACGTCGCCGCTCGTTGCCTCGCGCGTCACCTTGCCGTCGGTGAAGGCGATGCGGCCCTCGACCACAACCCAGGTCTCGCCGTAGGGATGCCAATGCAGCTTGGGTCCTGAGCCGGCCGGCATATGCTCGAGCAGCAATGTCACCTTGGCGCCATACGCTTTGCCCTCGATCTCTGCACATTGGCATCGCCCGGCTGCCATTGCCCGGTCGAAACGATCTCCACGACTCTAGGCCGTCTGGCGGTCGAATTGGCCGTTCGGGCTGAACCGCCACATATAGGAAGGCAGGATCGCCTCCAGCGGCCGCGGCACGATACCGAGCCCTTCGAGCGTGCGCTTCTGCCTGGCCGCCTCGTCCGATACGATGTTGTCGACCCCGAGCAGCGTGATCTGGTCGCGCGTGATCACCGGGTTCGGCAGCAGCCCTGCCGGTATCGCCAGCAAAGCACCGACAAAGCGCGGCAGCGGCAAAATCGGGTTGCGCCGGTTGGTCACCGCCAGCGTCCGCTCGTACAGCGCCCGCTGCGTCAGCACCTCTGGCCCGCCCAGCTCGTAAACCGCGCCCTGTTTTGCTTCGCCAGTCACCGCCAGCGCCAGTGCCTCGGCAACGTCGCCGACATAGACCGGCTGGAACTTCGTTTTACCACCGAACAGCGGCAGCACCGGCAGCAGCCGCGCCAGCCCGCCGATCTTGCTGAAGAAACCATCACCATTGCCGAAGATGATCGAGGGGCGGATGATCGTGACGGCCGGGAACACCTCGCGCACCACTTCTTCGCCCAGCGCGCGCGAGCGCGCGAACACGCTTTGACTATTGGCGTCGGCACCCAGCACCGACATATGCACCAGCCGCACCGCACCCGCTGCCTTGGCGGCTTCGGCGACGTTGCGTGCGCCGGTGGCATTGACCGCGCGGAAACGCTGCTTGCCGCGCTCGAGCCCGATGGCGGCAAGGTTCACCACAACCGACGCGCCGCGCACCGCGGCCATCACCGAATCCTTGTTGCGCAGGTTCGCCTGCACCAGCACCACCTGGCCGACGCCACCCAGCGGCCGCAGGTGCCCGGCAAGGTCCGGCCGCCGTACCGCCACCTGGATGCGATAGCCCGCACGGGCGAGTCGTTGCACCAGCTGCGTTCCGACAAAGCCGGAGCCACCGAAAATCGTCACCACTTGGGGCTGTTCCATCGGCTCGTCTCCGCTCTTTGCACCGGCCCGCCGCTTCTAGCCGAGGCGCTCGCGGCCTGTCGAGGGCACCGTTCGGGGCGGCGATTGACAGCCCTCAACCCATGCCATAGGGGAACGGCGCCCTCGGATGCCCCGGTGGCGGAATTGGTAGACGCGCACGGTTCAGGTCCGTGTGACGAAAGTCGTGGAAGTTCGAGTCTTCTCCGGGGCACCATTCTTGTATAGACTTGATTTTGTTCAAGAACTTAAGCGCTACCAACGCTTTCCCAGGCGAAGAGTGTGTTACAATGGTGTGTAACAGATGCTCTTCAGGCTCGTGTCTCCGATGCGCCGTGACGGCTCGTCCATCCCGCAATTCGTGCAGCGAATCCCCGCCGACGTTCGGGCGAGGGCGGCCGGTCTTCGCTTAGCCATTCCCCTCGGCGACGAGACCGTCCGCGTGGCCATAACCGAGAAGACCGCAGCGATACGGTTCTCGCTCAAAACCAGCGACAAGACCGAGGCGAAGGTCCGGCATGTCGAGGCTATCGCCTACCTTGAGCAGGTCTTCGCGGCGCTCCGGGCAAACGCTCCCGTCTCACTGACGCAGCGTCAAGCGACGGCGCTCGCAGGGGAGATGTATCGTTCATGGGCGGACACCGAGCGGCCCGTTCGCAGCCTGTCGGTGTCGATATCCGATGACGGCTCTGAGATCGATGACGAAAACCTCGAAGGGGAAGAGGCCGAGCTTGCCTACGAGGCGACGATCGCCATGCTTGATCGCGCCAAGGGTCGAGACGAGGCCGCCGCTCTGGAGCCGATGTTCGGCGCCATCATCGACAGGCTGCTGATCGCTCGCGGCATCCCGTCGGTCGACGCACAAAGTCGGCGACTACTGCTGTCGGCCTTCTGGTTGGCCCTTCGAGACGCGATAGAGGTGCAGCGGCGGGCCGCCGGAGGCGACTACAGGCCAGACCCCAAGTCCGACCGCTTCCCCGACTGGAACGGCCCCGGCGAGGCTGCCAAGCCGTCCAGCGGTGCCACGCGAGGCTCCGCCAAGGTCAGTCTAAAGGGTCTGCTGGCAAGCTGGTGGAAGGAAAGCAAGGCAGCGGGCCTGAAGGAGCGGACATACCAAGGCTACAAGACGACGATCGGTCGGCTGGGAACTTTCCTCCACCACGACGACGCTGCGCGGGTCACCCCCACCGATATCGTGGCCTTCAAGGACTTTCGCCTCAGTTCGATTGATCCTCGAAGTAAACAGCCGGTCTCGGCGCGGACGGTGAAGGACTCAGACCTCGCGGCGCTCAAGAGTGTTTTTGGGTGGGCAGTGCGCAATCACAAGCTTCCCTCCAATCCGGCGGCGGGGATCAGCATCCGGCTGGCCAGGCGTCGAAAGACCCGCGAGAGCGGCTTCAGGGACGAAGAAGTCAGAGCGCTCTTGTCGGCGTGCGTTAAGCTGGAAAAGGGC
>JBEBHC010000282.1:0-2530 GCA_040081185.1 Devosia sp.
GCGCCGGGGAGCGCGAGCGGAGGACCGAAATCTCCTCCGCGCCTTGCAGCAGCGGATCGACAACCTTTTCATCATCGTCGAGCAATCCGTAGAGGTAGCCCTCTCGCACGCCCAGCGCCGAGAACACGACGCTCTGGAACTTTCCTAGTTTCAGGACCTCGGCCAGCACCACTGCTCCGTACGGCACGAGGTCGCGGCGTGAAGAGCTGACATTGTCGTTGCCCGGCATAGCCCTATTGGCAGCGACTGCCTCGACGATGTCCTCGCAGAAGCGCTGCATGTCGCTGGCTTTGGTGACGTAGTGCTGCACCATGTGAAGCGGATAGCCACTGACCACCTGATGGATCTTGGCGAGCGATCGCCAGGTGCCGCCGATAGCGCAGAACTGCCCGCCCTTGGCGCTCTTGGCGAGGATCGAGCGGCTTAGCCGGTCGCGGACGATTTGCTGCGCCTTGGCCATCGAGCGCCCGGAATCGTCCTGCAGCCGGATTACACCGAGTTCGTGCGTCTCGCCGACGGCCTCGTTACCGTCGTCCATGGCGGACAGTTCGAGACTGCCCCCGCCTAGGTCGCCGACTACGCCGGCAAACCCGGGAACACCTGCCACGACGCCCAGTGCCGCATAGTGCGCCTCTTCCTCGCCGCTGAGCACGCGCACCGGGGCGCCCATGATCTCCTCGACGGCATCGACAAAGCTCTGCGAATTGCTGGCGTCCCGCACGGCGGAGGTGGCAAGCACGTGCACCTGCCCAACCTTCATCATGCGGGCAACGAGTGCGAAGCGCTGGATGGCGGTCAGGGCGCGGTCGATATTCTCGTAGGCGAGGCGACCCGTTTGGGCGAGGCCGCGCCCGAGGGTACAGGCGGACTTCTCGTTATAGAGCGGCGTCAATGAGCGAGCGTGCCGCTCATAGACAACCAGGCGCACGGAGTTGGAGCCAATGTCCAAAACCGCGACGGGCCTCGCCCCCTTGATGCGCCCTTGCGCCTCCGGGTCGGCGTCCAGGCCCCAAAATCGGGTCAATCGTCGATCTCTTCGTTGTCGCGCTTGAGCGCAGAACCGCGGCCCGACAGGCTCGCGTTCGTCATGAAGTACTTGTGGGCGTCGACGGGTTCTTCGCCCTCCTTCAGCCGCACACGGTGCGAACTGCCATCCGGCAGAACCTCCCAGCTTTGCTGGTTGTCCTTGAGGTAGGTCACCAGCATCCGGTCGAGAATTTGCTTATGCACGGTCTTGTTGACGATGGGAACCATCACCTCGACACGCCAGTCTAGGTTGCGCTGCATGATGTCGGCGGATGACATGTACACCTTGGCCCGCCGCGACGGCATCGGCTCGCCGTTGCCGAAACAAAAAATACGCGAATGCTCAAGGAAGCGCCCGACAAGCGATTTCACGCGGATATTGTCCGAAAAGCCTGGAATTCCCGGCCTCAGACAGCAGATGCCGCGCACGATCAGTTCGATTTTGACGCCCTTCTGGCTCGCATCATAGAGCGCGTCGATGATTTCCGGATCAACCAGGGCGTTCATCTTCAGCCAGATGTTCGCCGGCTCGCCGCGCTCGGCGTGGCGGACTTCGCGGCCGATATGTTCGAGCAGCGTCGATCGCAGATTGACCGGCGAAACCGCGACCGACTCCATCTCGCTCGGCCTGGCATAGCCGGTGATGAAATTGAACACCCGGGCGACGTCGCGGGTGATCGCGGTGTCCGTCGTGAAGTAGCTGAGGTCGGTATAGATCTTGGCGGTGATCGGGTGGTAGTTGCCCGTTCCAAGGTGGCAGTAGCTCACCAGCTTGCCCTGCTCGCGCCGCACCACCTGGCTCATCTTGGCGTGCGTCTTGAGTTCGATGAAGCCGAACACCACTTGCGCACCCGCCCGCTCCAGGTCGCGTGCCCAGCGGATGTTGGCTTCCTCATCGAAGCGCGCCTTGAGCTCCACCAGAGCGGTCACCGACTTGCCCTGCTCGGCCGCCAGCACGAGCGCCTTGACGATCGGGCTGTCGCGCGAGGTTCGGTAGAGCGTTTGCTTGATGGCCACCACGTCGGGGTCACGTGCCGCCTGCCCGACGAACTGCGCCACCACGTCGAAGCTCTCGAACGGGTGGTGGACCAGCAAATCCTTGGCGCGGATGGCGGCGAAGAGGTCACCGTTGAAGTCGCGAACGCGCTCCGGATAGCGGGGAATGTATGGCTCGAACTTGAGGTCTGGGCGGTCGATCTCGCAGATCTTCGCGGCGTCGGCCAAACCCAGAAAGCCTTCGACCTCGAAGGTATCGCTTTCGGTCGCGCCGAGGCGCTCCGTAATCTGGCGGCGCAGAGCGCGGGGCATCTTGCGCTCGATTTCGAGGCGGATCACCTGCCCGCGGCGGCGCTGGCGCAGCGCCGTCTCGAATTCCATCACGAGGTCGGCAGCCTCGTCGTCGATTTCGAGTTCGCTGTCGCGGATCACGCGGAAAGCACCCGAACCCACGACTTCGTAGCCGGCGAACATACGAGGGAAGAACAGGTTGATCAGCGTGTCGATC
>JBEBHC010000283.1:0-2530 GCA_040081185.1 Devosia sp.
CACCAATCCGCAGCAATGGGATGTCGTCAAAGCGCTGATCGACGATTTCTTTTCGGGCGAGAGCGCTGCAGACCGGCCGCGCACGTTGTTCGCCGTCGGCGACCAGAAGCAGTCGATCTTTTCCTTCCAGGGCGCCGACCCGCAGGTGTTTCTTGATACCGGCATCCAGACCTATTTCAGTGCGAGGACGGTACAACTCGAACTGGCGCAGGTGCCGCTGCGCCACAGCTTCCGTACCCTGCCCAATATTCTCGAAGCAGTGGACGAGGTGTTCAAGTCCGAAGCGCTGGCAGCCGGCGTGCTCGACCCGGGCATGACGCACCGAACGGCGCGCGCCGATCGCGGCGGTAGCGTCACGCTGTGGCCGCCGATCAAGGAGCTCGACGACAATTCGGCGCCCGATGAGTGGGCGACCGAGCCTGCGGACGGACAGCTCAAGGGTGCACCGCGGCAGGTTGCCGAGCGCATCGCCGGCGAGATCGACGGCTGGTTGCGCGAGGGGCGCCGGCTCGCGACGCGCGACGTTCCGATCCGGCCCGATGACATCCTGATTCTTGTGCAGGTGCGCAGCGTGCTGTTCCACGAAATCATCCGCGCGCTGAACAAGAAGGCCATTCCAACGCCGGGTGCCGATCGCCTGGCGGTGACAACGCATATTGGTGTGCTCGACCTGATGGCGCTGGGGGATGTGCTCGCCAACGTGTCGGACGATCTACAGCTTGCGGCCCTGCTGCGCTCGCCGTTGTTCGATGTGAGCGAGGAGGATCTTTTCGAGGTTGCGCATGGTCGCACGGGCTGGTTATGGATGGCACTCGAGGCTTCAGCAAATCCGCGAGTGCGTGCTGCATATCGTCAGTTGAACGACTGGCGACGGCTCAATCTCGAGCGGCCCTTCGATTTCTATTCGGAGGTGCTCTATGCCGGGGGCGGG
This sequence comes from Devosia sp., assembly GCA_040081185.1. Lineage (GTDB taxonomy): Bacteria > Pseudomonadota > Alphaproteobacteria > Rhizobiales > Devosiaceae > Devosia_A. The sequence continues at coordinate 932 of JBEBHC010000283.1, forward strand.
CTCAAGCGGATGCGCGCGCGGTTCGGCGCGGAAATCGACGATGTCGTGGCCGAATTTCTTGATCTCGCGTTGCAGCACGAGAACGAAGGGCAACCCTCGCTGCTCGGTTTCCTCGCCGAACTGCGCAGCCGCGACGTCACCATCAGGCGCGAGCTCGGCGAGAGTGGCGGCGTGCGGGTGATGACGGTGCATGGCGCCAAGGGCCTCGAAGCGCCGATCGTCATCCTCGCCGATGCGGCGAGCACCGAGGAGGGTCGCGACCGGCGGAGCATCTATATGGCGGAGACGCCGCTGTTCTTTCATGCATCGAGCAAGGCTACCCATGCGCCGCAGACGATGGGCCACAAGGACGAGGCCGATGCGGCGCGCGAAGCCGAGTACTGGCGCAAGCTCTATGTGGCCATGACGCGAGCAGAGGACGAGCTCTATGTCACGGGCTATCTCACCAAGGCGCGCAAGGGCGACGGCAGCTGGTATCGCGCCATCGAGTCGGCGCTGATTGAAGCGAGCGATGTGATCGCCGGGGCGGAGGGCGAAACACTTGCGCTGATCTATCCCAAGGGTATGGCGGCCAGCCAGGCTGCGGCGGCGGCCAACGACAATGCGCGGCCCGATGCGAGCTTCACGCTTTCTCCGCTACCCAAGCACAGTTTGCGGCGCATCGTGCGGCCGTCGTCGGCGGCGGACGATGCGGCGCCTGAAGAGGTGCTGGTCACCGATGCGGAGCGGTCGGTCGAGCGCGACCCCGACCAGGCCCGGCACGAAGGCACCGCACTGCATGCCTTGCTGCATCATCTGCTGAAGCTGCCGCGGAGCGATTGGGAGGGGGCGGCGCTGCGTGCGCTGCCGGAGCTCCTGCCGCAATGGCCCGACGCGCATCCGAGGCTTGCCGCGAAGGCGGTCTCGATCCTGTCGGCCGAAAAGCATCAACAGTTGTTCGGGAGCAGCAGCCGTGGCGAGGTGCCGGTCCTCGCACTGGGCATGCGGAACGGTGAGAAGGTCACCATTGCAGGCAGGATCGACCGGCTGGTCGTGGAACCCGGCAAGGTGATGATCATTGATTACAAATCGGACGCCAGGGAGCCTGCCAGTGCCGCCCAGGCGCCCAAGGCCTACCTGACCCAGCTCGGCCTCTATGCAAGGATTGCAGGCCTGCTCTTCCCCGGACATGCGGTGGAAGCGGCCATCCTATGGACGGGCCCGGAAACGTTGATGTTTTTACCTGCCGACCTCTTGCGCGACGCAGTTGCCGGCTTCACCATAGGGTGATGCTGCTTGTTGGGAGGCTGGACTCTTCCTAGCTTTTGGATCAAACAACCGCCGCTTTCTCCAAGGCAAAACCCAAGGGTAATTCTCCAAATGACAACCCACGTTTCCGACGCCAATTTCGGCGAGGAAGTTCTTTCGTCCAAAGAGCCGGTGCTTGTCGATTTCTGGGCCGAGTGGTGCGGGCCATGCCGCGCGATCGCACCCGTGCTCGAAGAGCTTTCCGGCGAACTCGCCGGCAAGGTCAAGATCGTCAAGCTGAACGTCGACGAGAACCCGAACACCACCATCAAGTATGGCGTGCGCTCGATCCCGACGATGATCCTCTATAAG
>JBEBHC010000284.1:0-2504 GCA_040081185.1 Devosia sp.
CATCGTCATCACCGCGACCAAGCGCGAAGAAAATCTCCAGGACGTGCCGATCAGCGTCCAAGCGCTCGACGCTGAACGTCTCGATGAACTCAACATCACCGACTTCGCCGATTACGCGCAGCACTTGCCGACGCTGTCATTCACACCGAGCTACGGCCCGGGATACAACCGGCCGTTCATGCGCGGCGTCGCCAGCGGTGAGAACGGCAACCACTCCAGCTCGCAGCCAAGCGTCGGCACGTATCTCGACGAACAGCCAATCACGACCATCGTCGGCAACCTCGATATGCACCTCTACGATGTGGCGCGCGTCGAAGTGCTGGCGGGCCCGCAAGGCACGCTCTACGGCGCGAGTTCGCAAGCGGGCACAGTGCGCATCATTACCAACCGGCCGGACCCGGAAGAGTTCAGCGCGGCGTGGGATTTGGAGTTCAACGCCATCGCCAATGGCGGCTTTGGCCAAGTGGGCGAGGGCTACGTCAACATACCGCTCGGCAACCGCGCCGCCATTCGCATGGTCGGGTGGGCAGAACACGCGGGCGGTTACATCGACAACCGCGCCGGCACGCGTGACTACACTTACGTCTCCGACAGCAATTCCGACATCGCCAAGAACGACTACAACGACTCCGATTCATATGGCGGACGGATCGCACTCGGCATCGATCTGAACGACAGCTGGACGATCACGCCGCAGATCATGGGCCAACACCAGCGCTCGAACGGTGTCTTCGGCGAGCAGAGCGATGTCGGCGACCTGGGCGTCACGCACTTCTTCCCGGAGTGGAATGATGATGATTGGATCCAGGGCGCGCTCACGATCGAAGGCACGGTCAGCAATTTCGATATCGTGTTCTCAGCCTCGCAGTTGAGTCGCGACGTCGAAAGCAATCAAGATTATTCTGACTACGGCTATTTCTACGACATCTTGCTCGGCTACGGCTGCTACTTCGTCGACAACACGACGCCGGGCGCCTGCGATGGCATCACCGGCGCGCCCGGCGATCCGATCAATCCTGGCCAGCAAGTCGACGGTCGCGATCACTATGATCGTTCGACCTACGAATTCCGTGTCACCTCGCCGGCAAACAGCCGGCTGCGCGCGATTGCTGGCTTGTTCTATCAACTCGCGGAGCATGAGATTCATCAGCGCTACTATTTCTCGGAAGACTTCCGCGATGCATACGAAGTGCCGGGCCAGGAAGACACGATCTGGCTGACCGAGCAGCAGCGCACGGATGAAGAAACCGCGATCTTCGGCGAGCTCGCCTTCGACATCACCGAGAGCCTTACGGCGACGGTGGGCGTGCGCTCGTTCCGCACTGAGAATTCACTCTATGGCTTCTTCGGCTACGGCGCGGGCTTTTCAAGCGGCACCGGCGAAGCGGCGTGCTTCTTGGCGACGCCATATCGCGAAGCGCCTTGCGTCAATCTTGATGCGTCGACCGAAGAGGAGGGGCAGCTCTACCGCGCCAACCTCGAGTGGAACATCGATGAAGACCGTATGGTGTATCTCACCTACTCGGAAGGCTTCCGTCCTGGCGGTGTCAATCGCAACAGCGCCGTGCCGCCATATGAAGCCGACTTCCTCGACAACTACGAGTTTGGTTGGAAGACCGATTGGGCGGATGGTCGCTTGCGCTTCAATGGCGCGATCTTCCACGAGGTCTGGAATTCGTTTCAATTCTCGACGCTCGGCACCAGCGGCCTGACGTACATCCAGAACGCGGGCGATGCCGAAATCGACGGCATCGAAACCGACATCACTTGGGCGCCGATCCGCGGTCTCATGATCACGGCTGGCGGGACGTACATCGACAGCCAGCTAACGAGTGCCGACATCCCAGACACGCTCGTCGGCACGCCGTTGCCCGTCGCGCCTGATCTCAAGCTCGACTTCACCGGACGCTACGAATTCCAACTCGGAAATTGGGACGCCTTCCTACAGGGTGGCGCTTCCTATGTCGGCGATCGCAGCATCGACATCCGGCAAACCGAAGCAGAGCTCATTGGGTCGCTGCCTGACTATTGGACGGTGGACATCGCTACGGGGATCGAGCGCAACGGCCTTCGGATCTCGCTCTTCGTCGACAACGTCTTTGACGAGCGGGGGATTGCAGGCCGCTACACCGAGTGCCTGTTGACGACCTGTCTCGCGGCGCCCGTGGGGGATTCCCTCGACGGTGTCTATTACGATGTGGTGACGCGGCCGATGACCGCCGGCATCCGGATCGGACGCCGCTACTAGCGGGGCTGGCTCCGCGGCATCAGCCGCGGGGCCATTATCACAAGAACACAAGGGCCGGGATTTTCGCCCTCCAGAGTTGAGGAGGACCCCTCGGCCGCGCCCTCAGGCGCGAACTTGGATTGCGGCTCCCTGAGGAACTCGTAATGTTCGCGAAAGTGCCCACGAGTCGGGCGGGTAGGGGAGTACCAACATGATCGTACGTTGGATGGCGGTTGGCTTTGCGGTCTGGATCGCAATCCTTCTCGCGTTCCGGTTC
>JBEBHC010000124.1:0-9474 GCA_040081185.1 Devosia sp.
ACCGCGGCGAGGATCGAGACGCCGGCGATGGTCTGATCGTAGACAAGCATCAACAGCGTGGCGCCGACGAGCAGCTTGTCGGCGATGGGATCGAGCATCTTTCCCAGATCGGAATTGGTGCCCATGCGACGGGCGAGGAAGCCATCAAGCCAATCGGTGATGGCGGCGGCGATGTAGATGAACAGCGCGATCCAGCGCAGCCAGTCCCAGCCGATGACGAGCAGGACCACGATCACCGGAATCGCGGCGATGCGCGCGAGGGTGAGTTGGTTAGGCAGCGAGGTCAGTTCTGGGGACAATTGCATGGTGCGAGAGGGAACAGGATCAGGGTGAAAGGGTCAAGCGACCATTGTGTTCCGTCTGAGGTTCGGCCCCAAGAGGCGGACCACTCACCGGCACCTGGTCGCCCCCTCCCCACATGGTGGAGGGAGTTTCGACTGAGGTCAGGCGACTTTTGTAGCTTTTGCGCGGCGATCCGAGACAGCCTCAGCGAGCTTTTCCAGGGCGGCGACCGTGGCGTCCCAGTCGATGCAGCCGTCGGTTATGGACTGGCCGTAGTTCAGGGGCCTGCCGGGGACGAGGTCCTGTCGGCCGGCGACGAGGTTGGATTCGATCATGACGCCAACGATGCGGCGGTCGCCGGCGGTGATCTGGTTGCCGATGTCGGCAAGGACCAGAGGCTGGTTCTCCGGCTTCTTGCTCGAATTGGCGTGCGAGGCATCGATCATGATGGATGGCCGGAGCCCGGATTTGGTGGACTCGGCGGCGGCGGCCTCGATCGAAGCGGCATTGTAGTTCGGTGCTTTGCCGCCGCGCAGGATGATGTGGCAGTCATCATTGCCGCTGGTGGAAGCGATAGCGGAGCGACCATCCTTGGTGACGGCGAGGAAATGGTGCGGGTGGCTGGCGGACTTCACCGCGTCGATAGCGATCTGCACATTGCCGTCGGTGCCGTTCTTGAAGCCGACGGGGCAGCTCAGGCCCGAGGCGAGCTCGCGGTGCACCTGGCTCTCGGTAGTGCGCGCGCCGATGGCGCCCCACGCGACGAGGTCGGCGAAGTATTGCGGTGTGGTCATATCGAGAAACTCGCTGCCGGCGGGTAGGCCGAGATTGTTGATGTCGAGCAGCAGCGAGCGGGCGAGGCGCAGGCCGTTGTCAATCTTGAAGGAGCCATCGAGATCGGGGTCGTTGATGAGGCCCTTCCAGCCGACGGTGGTGCGCGGCTTTTCGAAATAGACGCGCATGACGAGTTCGAGGCGGTCACCGAGACGGTCGCGCAAGGCGACAAGCCGGTTCGCGTAGTCGATTGCAGCGGCGGGATCGTGGATGGAGCAGGGGCCGACCACCACCGCGAGACGATCGTCGCTGCCGTGGAGGATGTTGTGCAGCGCATGGCGGGCTGCGAGCACGGTGCGCGTAGCGGCATCGGTGCGCGGGAATTCATGCGTTACCTCGGCAGGTGTCCGGAGTTCGCGGATTTCGGTGATGCGGAGGTCGTCGGTGGATTTGAGCATGGTCGTCATGTCCTGAGTTGGAGCTCGGGCGACGAAAAAGCCGCCGAGCGTGTCGCTGGCGGCTTCGGAATTTTGAGGTGTCAGATCAAACGCGCCCCTCCGGCTGCCAGCGGCTTCCGTTGCTAAAATACCAATAGAAGTAGGTGGCGCGGACGATGTTCATGGCACGTTTTGTAGCCTAATCCAGAATGCCGGGGAAGTAGGATTCTGCCCCCGGCAGCAGGACGGCCTTGAGTTCGGCGACGGGTGCGACCAGCAAATCCTGAGCACAGGCGCCCATGACGTGTGGCAGGCCGTCGAGGCTGAACACGATCAGATCGGGGCGGCGGAAGCCGATGGCCAGGTTGTTGCGGACAAGCGTGTCGTAGCCGCATTCATCCGCCAGTTCGTCGTCGGGCAGATCGGCGCGGCTCAGGATGAAGGCCGCCAGGTCATCATCGGCACCCCAGTTGTAGCTGGAGTGGTCCTGACGCGCCGTATCGAGGTCGACGATTTCGCCGGACATGAAATCGCGCGGGACGTAGCCCTTCAGCAGACGGCTCATGTCGATCGTCTCGCCGGTCGCCACGTCGAGATTGAACATGTGGTAGTGGTTTTCGGGATAGGCGCCGCCGCACCAGAGACTGCCGCTTTCGGAAAAGCTCAGGAGTTGGCGCGTGAGGTAGTGGACCTCGATCTGTTCCTCGTCGAAACCGCCGAGCGAGGCTTCGGAAGAGCTGAAGCCGCTCAGTGACATCGATGGATAGATCTGCGACTGGCAGTTGAGCGCGGCGAGGCGCATGCCCCAATCGCGTTGCTCGAGCGCTTCGTTGACGGCGCTGTTCTTGCCACCCCGGTCGGTGATGCGCGGATAGGCGTAGAGGGTGCGCGGGTCGGTGAAATACATGTGCTCGGTGTCGCCCCAGCGGATCTTCGGGCCCGGCTCGAGCCAAACGTTGACCTTGAGAAAATCGTAGGGCGAAGACTCGCGTGTGAGGGGCGGACCATAGGACATGACGCCGAGCGAGAATTCCGCGAGGTCTGCAGGCGATGGCGGATCGTTCGGTGTGAAGGGACGCGATGCCGTTCGTTCGAGATTGACCGGGAATGACTGGCTACCGGTGCTTCCGCGTGTGCCGACGAGGCCGGTGCCGTTGTTAATCACCTGAAGGGTCCAAATGGCCTCGGGCGAACGTGCCTGGATGAGGCCGCTCTGGTCGATCTCGCAATCGTCTTCCTTGCAGGCCGCTTCCTCGGTGATCTCAATGGTGCCGGACCCGGTGGCGGTGACGCGCAAGGGGACATCGATGCCGTCACGGACCTGGAAGTAGCGGCCGACGGTGCTGATACTCGCTGCGTCTGCTGGATCGGAGAGTTCGAGGACGATGGGGACAGTGTTGAAGTCGCCGCTGTAGGTGACCGCATCGGCGAGAACAGGAGAAGCGAAGAAAGCGAGTGCAGTGGCGAAAGCGAGGCGCATGATTTGCTCCGGTTGACGGGGCGAGTTGCGGTGGAGTGTTGAACCGGAGGTGAATGGTAAGAGTGTGACGCCTCAGTCCGAGCGGTTGAAGTGGTCGTACACGAGTTGGGCCATGGATGTAGAGATGCCGGGGATGGCTGCCAGATCGGCAAGAGAAGCGCGGCCGACCGCTTTCGCCGAACCGAAGTGCTGAAGGAGGGCTCGCTTGCGCGAGGGGCCGATACCTTCGATCTCGTCGAGCGGGTTCTTGATGATGTCCTTCTTGCGGCGAGCGCGGTGCGTGCCGATCGCGAAGCGGTGGGCTTCGTCGCGCAGCCGCTGAACGAAGTAAAGGACGGGGTCGCGGTGCGGCAGCATGAATGCCTCGCGCCCTTCCATGTGGAATTTCTCGCGACCGGCCTCACGCTCTTCGCCTTTGGCGATGCCAATGAAGGTGACCTCGCGCGGCAAATCGAGCTTGGCGACGACTTCGCGCACGGCATTGAGCTGACCGGCGCCGCCATCGATGAAGACGACATCGGGCCAGTCGGGCATGCCGGTCTGTTCGTCTTCGGCGCTGGGATCGCTTTCGGAAGCGAGGCGGGAGAAGCGGCGGGTCAGCACCTCGCGCATCATGCCGAAGTCGTCGCCGGGCGTGATGTCGGTCGAGCGTATGTTGAAGGTGCGGTAGTGCTTCTTGCTGAAGCCGTCTTCGCCCGAGACGATCATGGCACCGACCGCGTTGGTGCCGGAGATGTGCGAGTTGTCGTAGACCTCGATACGCTGCGGGGCTTCATCGAGACCGAAGAGTTCAGCAACGCCCTCGAGCAACTGACGCTGCGTGGCGCCTTCGGCGAGCTGGCGGCCGAGCGCCTCACGAGCGTTGTTGCGTGCGTGATTGACGAGGTCGCGCTTTTCGCCGCGCTGCGGGATCTCGACATAGACGCGGGAGCCGAGGCGCGAGGTGAGGGCTTCCTCGAGCACGGCGCGATCGGATGGCTCGTGGCTGAGCAAGACAAGCTTGGGCGGCGTGCGGTCCTCGTAGAACTGGCCCATGAAAGCTTCGAGCACTTCGGTTTCGCTGAGGCTGGCATCTGCCTTTGGCCGAAAGGCGTGGTTGCCCCAGTTCTGATGGGCGCGGAAGAAGAAGACCTGCACGCAGAACTGGCCGGCTTCCTCGGCGATGGCGAAAACGTCGGCTTCTTCGACGCTGCGCGCGGCAACGTCGGACTGGCTCTGCACGAGGGCGAGTGCCGAGAGACGGTCGCGGAGCAGGGCAGCGCGTTCGAAGTCGAGCGACTCGGCGGCCTGGTTCATGTCCTTCTGCAAGTGGTCCTGCACCGATTGCGACCGGCCGGAGAGAAACTGGCGCGCCTCATCGACGAGTTCGCCATAGGCTTCGGTGGAAATCTCGCCCGTGCAGGGCCCTGCACAGCGTTTGATCTGATGCAGCATGCACGGCCGGGTTCGTGCCTTGTAGAAGGAGTCCGAGCAGGTGCGGAGGAGGAACGCCTTCTGCAATGACGTGATGGTACGTTTGACCGCGATTGCCGAAGCAAACGGGCCGAAGTAATGGCCCTTCCGCCGCTTCACGCCGCGATGCTTCATCAGCTCGGGTGCTTCGTGCTCGGTGGCGATGAGGATGTACGGGAAGCTCTTGTCGTCACGCAGCAGAACATTGAAGCGCGGCTTCAGTCGCTTGATGAGATTGGCCTCAAGCAGCAGTGCTTCGGCTTCCGTCTCGGTGCGTACGAACTCCATCGAGTGCGTTGCGGCGATCATGCGCTGGAGGCGGACTTCCAGTGCTTCGGGCCGGGTGTAGTTGGTGACGCGCGCCTTGAGGCTGCGGGCCTTGCCCACATACATGACCTCACCGGCCTCATCGATCATGCGGTAGACGCCGGGCGATGATGGCAGTGTCTTGACGAAGGCGCGGATGATTTCCGCACCGCTCTGCGGATCGGCCGACATCACTTGCCTGTGCGTGGGGTGGGACCGCGCTGCGCCGGGAAGTCGAGATGGCGGCCGCCATCGAGCGCGATCATCTGCCCGGTCACGGCGCGCGCACCGAGTAGATAGAGCACGGCCTCGGCGACGTCGCCTGGCGTGGCGCCATAACCAAGCGGCAAGGCGGCCTGAGATTTCTTGAACGCGGCATCGGACTGTCCGGCCTCTTTCAAGGTCGGGCCGGGCCCGATGGCGTTGACGCGAACCTGCGGCGCGAGTGACTGCGCCAATGTCTGCGTCATCGTCCACAGCAGCGACTTGCTGAGGGTGTAGCTGAAGTAGTTCGGCGTCAGGCGGAGCACGCGCTCGTCGATGATGTTGATGATGTTGCCCTGAACGCCGGCGGGCAGTTGTACCGCGAGATCGCGCGCGAGGAAGGCCGGCGCTTCGGCGTGGACGGCGAAATGGCGATCCCACAGCGCCTCGTCCAGGTCGATGGCGGCATCGGGCTCGAAGGACGACGCGTTGTTGATCAGCAGCGATACCGGTCCGAACGGCTTGCCGGCCTTGGCCATCACACCTGCGCGCTGGCGACGGATTGCGATATCGGCCTTCAGTGATGCGGCTTTTCCGCCGCTGCTCTGGATTTCCTTGGCGAGAGAAGCGGCTGAATCGGCTCTACCGCGATGGTGGATGATGACCGCATAGCCGACGCCCGCGAGAGCCCGGACGATGCTTGCGCCGATGCGGTCTGCAGCGCCGGTGACGAGAGCCACGGGAGGGCTGGTACCGGGATGATTCGGAGGGGATGCCATGGAGCCACCAACATAGGATTTTGCTCCGGTAACCGGAAGGGCGGTCCGGAAACGGCAGCAGCAGAGCGGGCGTCGGGACATTCCCGGCGGTTCGCGGGGGAGAAACGGCGGAAAAGCCTTTGTGCGCGTGTGGACGGGCATAGAATCGTCGCTGCGAGGCGGGGAGGCGTCTCCGCCATAGGGAAGAGGAGTTCACTATGGATTGGGTTGGACTGATTATTCAGCTGATCGGCGGTGCCGTTGGCGGCTATGGGACCGGCAAGGTTGCCAAGAACATGAGTTCCGGCACGACTGTCGATACTATCGTCGGCCTTATCGGCGGCTTTGGTGGCACCTGGCTTGCCGGGATGATCCCGGGGCTGGCATCGATGCTGATGGGTGGCGGTGCTGCCTATGCAGGGCAGGCGGTGACCGGCGTCGTCGGCGGTGGCATCCTGACGGCGATCGTCGGGGCGATCCGCAAGGCAACGATGAAAGCCAGCTGACCGGCAGGCTGACAAACAGGCCGGGCCGCGCTATTGCGGTCCGGCGACGACCCGGACTTTCCTTTCATGATCGATAAAGTTTCGCGAGCGGTGTCCGACAACACCGGGCGCGGCATCATGCTGGCGCTAACGGCGACGCTGGTGTTTTCGACGCAGGACGCGGCGTCGAAGTTCCTGGTCCAATCGGTCTCGCCGTTCCAGATGACGATGATGCGGTTTTGGGCGTTCGCCGCGCTGTCGCTGTTCCTGGTGATCCGGCAGGGGCCGATCCGCGAAGCGTTTCGGTCACGGCAGCCGCTGACGCAGGTGCTGCGGGGACTGCTGCTGGTCGCTGACATCTGGATGTACGTACTCGCGCTAAGGACAGTGCCGCTCGATGCGGTTCAATCCATCACGCTGGTCTATCCCCTGATCGTGACGCTGCTGGCCATCCCGCTGCTCGGCGAGAAGGTCGGCATTTTCCGGATTAGCGCCGTCTTTGTCGGTTTCCTCGGTGCGTTGATCATCGTGCGGCCGGGCGGCGTGCCGTTCGACTGGGGTGTCACCTTCGCGATCGGCTCGGGCGCCTGCTACGCGTTGTACTTGGTGCTCACCAGACGCGCGTCGGCGACGGACAGCGCGACGACCAGCATGTTCTATGTCGGCGCGGTGGGACTGGTGCTTAGCTCCGCCGTGGGCATCTTCTTCTGGCAGCCGCTGGACCTGACCTCTGGTCTCCTCGTCGCCTACATCATGGTCACGGGCTGTGTGGCGCACGGCATGATGATCGTCGCGTTGGGGCAGGCGCCCGCGAGTGTGCTGCAGCCGTTCAGTTACACGTCGCTCCCCTGGGCGCTGGCATTCAGCTATTTCCTCTTCCACGAGATCATCGACCCAGTGTCGCTGCTCGGGGCACTGGTGATTGTCGGTGCGGGCCTGGTGGTGATGGCGCGCGAGCGGCTGAAAATGGTGCCCGCGCGTGCTGATGCGGCCCTGCCCGGCAAGGAGTAGCCGGCCGGGCGCCTTGAAATCCGGTTGGGAGTGCGCACGTGATATGCGGCTCTTGCCATGGGAGGGTTGTTCAATGCCGATCCTGATCGAGTTTGCGATCGCGCTGCTGCTGGTGGGCACGGCAGTGAGCTACTTCACGCGCGGACGCGTTTCCGGCGAGAAGCAGCAGGTCACCGAGCGCCGCGTCGAGGCGTATATGGAGACGATCCGCCGCGAGGGGACCAATCGCGAACTCGCGTCGATGAGCGACAACGAGTTGCGCGACCTGCTGTCTTCGGGCGCTCACAATCTTCGCGTGATGCGCGACCGGCGCCGCTACCTATTGTTCGGCGGCGTGCTGGTGGCGTTGGTGGCCGCGGTGATGGTGGGAACGGAAGACGGCACCCGCGGCTTCGGGATCGCGTTGCTCGTCGGCGCAATGGTGTTCTACGGCATCAACGAGTTTCTTGCCCGACAGATGGTGGCGCCGATGCTGGAAAAGGGCATCGATGTCGAGCGGCTGCGGGTGGAATGAGCACTAGCGGCGGCTAGAGCCGCCGCATCTTGCCCCACATGAAGACGACGACACCGGCCGCGACCACCAAAAGAGGTGCAAGCACGAGGGCCGACATCAGGTTCGGATCGAGGTGGATGCGGCTCGCGCCGTTGCCGCTCATCTCGCTGAGACCGTAGCGCTCGAGGGTGAACAGGCCCATGCCGACGAGAACCAGGCTCGAGGCCAGCTTCACATAAGGCTTCATGCCTTTTTCAGCCATGATGGGTCTCCTTGCGGCTGATGAGATAGGCGCGGGAATAGCGAAGCGCCAGCCCCTCACGGAACTGGCGCTCGGTATCGTAAACCCCGGTGGCGTCGGGGAAAGAATTAGCCCTTCACGCAGACCTGGCCAATGGGACCCATGAAGCAGAGCTTCACGCCCGGGCCTGCGTCTTCGTCTTCGTAGTCGAAGTCGAGCTTGTACGAGCGGATCCAGCCGTTGTCGCCGGGGATCGCGATTTTGTACCAGTTGCCCGAATGGCCGATGATCTGGACGATGTCGCCTTCATCCACGTAGTTCACGATGTCCGAGTTGTTCGAGTGATATTCACGAACCGCGGAATCCTGATCGACGATGGCGTACTGGGCGGCGAAAGACGTGCCCGCAGGGGCCAGCACGAGGGCGGCGGCGATTGCACCGGTCTTGACGAGGGAGAAAGTCATTTCTCTGTTCCTTTCGTTGCGGGCAGCGCACTGCCTTGTCACGAACGCTAGGCTGGAGCAGATGAATGGAAGCTGACCGGCATGTTTAGAGCGGTTTTGCTTCAAATTGCGCGAAACTAGAGCTTGGAGAAGGGCACGAACGGCGTGACCAATCGCTTCTTTCCGGGGCTCGATAGATTGGCGCCGTTCACCCAGCCGGACGCGCCTTCCCAGATGATGTGGCAATAGGCAGCACGGGGCGGCAGGCAATAGTCGATGCTCACTTCGGTGCCGCGTGGAACACGCCCGACCTGTCGGCCTTTGCCGTAGGGCTGGGTATAGATGGAAGCACCGCTGGTGGCCGTCACGATTGGGTAAGCGGCTTGGGTGGGGGTGGCTACGGCGAGACTGCCGATGACGAGAGCCGTAGCGGTGGCGAAGGGGAGGATCGATTTCATTTCGGGGCTCCTGAAGCGGGTCGTTCACGCGTTCTACACCCGCACCGCACGGTTAGCGGCAAATTTCCGTGAGGGAGCCGATGCGCGCGGCTCCCTCACGGGCCGCACTAGATGCGGACAGTGGCGTTGTCGCCCATCTTGGGCTTGGCGCCGGTGACGGCGGAGACGAGCATAGCGGAGAACGCGATCGCCTTGTTGGGCGAGTCCCACAGTTCGGCGGTCTCGGGGACAAAGGTGATGAGGCGGATATCCGGGTCGGCTGCGTCATCCCACCAGGCTTTGTCGAAGGGAGACCAGAGGTCGGTGATTTTCTGGCGATCGTTGCTGACGGTGGCCTGGCCGGTGATCGAGACGAACTTCATCGCGCCGGTGTCGGCGAAGTTGAGCCCCACGGTCGGGTACTCGTCGATCTGCGGCAGCTTCTTGCTGCTGGCCGAGGTGAGGAAATAGATCGCGTGCTCGTCGCGATGGACGCGGGCTGACATCGGGCGCGCCTGCTGATGCTCGCCGTCCCAGGTGCTGAACATGCACATGTCGATTTTCTTCGCCAGCTCCCAGACGAGGTCGGCGACCTCGGCGGGGGTCATGTCGGTTTCCTGCTGCTTTTCGTGGGCCATTTTCGGCGCGCTCCTTGTTGCTGAGCACAGGGA
>JBEBHC010000285.1:0-2500 GCA_040081185.1 Devosia sp.
GCCACCCCGGGACGCCGGACTTTCAGAAGAGGGCTGGATCTCCGCCGGCATTACCCGGTTTCGCCGCCCAATCCCCGGCCGAGGGGCCGAAACCCTCAACCGCCGGCCGCCCCACCACCCGTTCGACGCGTCCGCCCGCGTGGTGGAGTGCGAGGACTATACGCCCGGTCGAACGCGGTGCGCATTGACGGCGGATTTGCGAGGTCGGGACTGGGGTTAGTCTCGAAACAGTTGCTGAACGCCGCGCAACAAACGAAAACCCCGCACTTTCGCACGGGGCTTTCGGGTCCGCCGCAGTAGCAGACGAAATAGTTTACGCCACGCCCATCAATAGGCGCGCTTACGCAACGCTCTCGACGAAGACTTCGCTTTCGTCAGGCTCGCGCAGCACGTAGCCGCGGCCCCAGACGGTCTCGATGTAGTTCTTGCCGCCGGTCGCAACGCTGAGCTTCTTGCGCAGCTTGCAGATGAAGACGTCGATGATCTTGAGCTCAGGCTCGTCCATTCCGCCATAGAGGTGGTTGAGGAACATTTCCTTGGTGAGCGTCGTCCCTTTGCGCAGGGAAAGCAGCTCGAGCATCTGATATTCCTTGCCGGTGAGGTGCACGCGGGCCGACTGAACTTCCACCGTCTTGGTATCGAGATTGACGGTGAGGTCGCCGGTGGTGATGACCGACTGCGCGTGGCCCTTCGACCGGCGCACGATGGCGTGGATGCGGGCGACCAGCTCGTCCTTGTGGAACGGCTTGGTCATGTAATCGTCGGCACCGAAGCCGAGACCACGCACCTTGTCCTCAATGCCGGCCAGGCCGGAGAGGATCAGAATTGGTGTCTGGACCTTGGCGACGCGCAACGTGCGCAGCACCTCGTAACCCGACATATCGGGCAGGTTCAGATCGAGCAGGATGATGTCGTAATCGTAGAGTTTACCGAGATCCACGCCCTCTTCACCGAGGTCTGTGGTGTACACGTTGAAACTCTCGGATTTGAGCATCAGTTCGATGCTCTGCGCTGTCGCGCTATCATCCTCAATCAGCAGCACACGCATGCCATTCCCCTTGAAGTCGTCCCTACCTGGAACCGGGCCAAGCGTTCGCCACGCCCACCCTTTACCGATCCCTACTGGATATGACTCAAACCTAACTGCAACTAGTTAACAAAGTTTAATTCCGATCCGCAAGATGCAAGGCGAACGCTGCCTCAACTATCTTAAGCTATTGATCTAACTACAGAAAATCACCTAACGAAACTTAAGATTTTAGGTTAAGAAAGCACTTCAATCGACTCTATCGACTCACTGAAACGCAGTTCCGGGCTGTGGATAAGCGGGCCGTTGCAATTACGCGACAGAGCGGCGCTCCGAGCCATGGTTAACGCTTTTTGCTTAACGTTCGGTTACCGTCTGTAGAACGCCGATTCGGGGACTTCAATGCGGGCGCTGACCGCCGATATCGAGGCCATAGACGAGGTCGAGGTATTCGGCCGGGTCAAGACGGTCCAGGGCCTGCTGATGGAAATCGTCGGGCCCGTGCGCGAGTTGCGCGTCGGTGGGCGCGTGCTGATCGAAACCACCAATGGCGGCACGCTGCAGTCCGAAATCATCGGCTTTCGCGATGGTCACGCGCTGTGCCTGCCCTTCGGCCCGCTGACCGGCGTCCGCCTCGGCTGCCGCGCCGTGTTCCAGAGCCACGATGGGGCTGTCTACCCCGCCGAGAGCTGGCTTGGCCGCGTGATCAATGCCAGTGCCGAGCCGATCGACGGCAAGGGCCCGCTGTCACGCGGCGCGCAATCCTACCCGCTGCGCCAGGTCCCCCTCCCCGCTCACCAGCGCGCCCGCGTCGGCGCCCCGCTCGATCTCGGCGTGCGCGCGCTCAACACATTCACCACCATCTGCGAGGGCCAGCGCATGGGCATCTTCGCCGGCTCCGGCGTCGGCAAGTCCGTGCTGATGTCGATGATGGCGCGCAATGCCACCGTCGACGTCGCAATCATCGGCCTGATCGGCGAGCGCGGCCGCGAAGTGCAGGAATTCATCGAGGACTATCTCGGTGAGGTCGGCATCAAGCAGGCGATCGTCGTGGTGGCGACGTCCGACGAGGCCGCCCTGCTCCGCCGCCAGGCCGCCTACCTGACCCTGACGCTCAGCGAATATTTCCGCGACCAGGGCAAGCGTGTCCTCGTCATGATGGACAGCCTCACCCGCTTTGCGCAGGCGCAGCGCGAGATCGGGCTCGCGATCGGCGAGCCGCCGACGGCCAAGGGATATCCGCCGACCGCCTTCACCGAATTGCCGCGGCTGCTCGAGCGCGCCGGGCCCGGACTCACAAATTCGGGCTCCGTTACGGGTCTATTTACCGTTTTAGTCGAAGGTGATGACCACAATGAACCCATAGCAGATGCTGTCCGCGGCATCCTCGACGGGCACATTGTGATGGAGCGGCAGATCGCCGAGCGGGGACGTTATCCCGCCGTCAATGTGCTGCGGTCCATCTCGCGCACC
>JBEBHC010000286.1:0-2499 GCA_040081185.1 Devosia sp.
TGCCGATAGTGACCGTCAACGCGAGATCGGCGATCTGAAGATCAAGATTTCCGGCTGCATCAATGCCTGCGGTCACCACCATGCGGGTCACATCGGCATTCTCGGCGTCGAGAAGAAGGGCACCGAGCTTTACCAGATCAGCGTGGGCGGCGACGGTACGGAGAAGGCCGCGGTCGGTGATATACTGGGGCACGGCTTTGTTGCCGATGACGTGCCGGCCGCCATCGAGCGGCTGGTCGACGCCTATATCGCGCGCCGTGAGAGCCCGAGCGAGCCGTTCATCGATGCATACCGCCGCCTCGGCGACGCTCCGTTCAAGGAGGCGCTCTATGGCAATGCCTAGATTCGCGGTCGCGGAGGCCAAGCCGGACAAGCTTCGTGCTCTGGGCATCATGGCCCTCAACGGCATGTTCGACGAGATGGATGGCGTCGGCGTGCTGCGGCAGGCGGCTACGCAATTACTCGAGGGCGAGGTTGCCGTCGTGTCGTCGTTCGGCGCGGACTCAGCTGTGCTGCTGCACATGGTGTCGCAGGTCGACCCGACGCTGCCGGTCTATTTCCTCGAAACGGGCAAGCACTTTCCGGAGACGCTCGAGTATGTGCGGACGCTGGAGACGCATCTCGGCCTGACCAATGTGCGCTGGCTGACGCCGGATCCGAAGGACATCGCGCGCTTCGACCCCAAGGGCGATTTGTGGGAGACGGACCCGGATTCGTGCTGCCATATCCGCAAGACCGAGCCGCTAGATGCCGAGATTGCGCAGTATGGCGGCTGGGTCACCGGCAGGAAACGCTACCAGACAACGGAGCGCGGCGCGCTGCCGCATTTCGAACTGACGTCGGACGACCGCATCAAGGTCAATCCGCTGGCGCATTTCAACGATGCCGACGTCAACGCCTACAAGCGGGAGCACGGCTTGCCC
Organism: Devosia sp.; assembly: GCA_040081185.1. Classification (GTDB taxonomy): domain Bacteria; phylum Pseudomonadota; class Alphaproteobacteria; order Rhizobiales; family Devosiaceae; genus Devosia_A. The sequence continues at coordinate 924 of JBEBHC010000286.1, forward strand.
GAGCATCCGCTGTTCGCTAAGGGCTACAAATCCATCGGCTGCGCACCCTGCACGACGGTGGTGGCCGAAGGCGAGGATGCGCGTGCCGGCCGCTGGCGCGGACTCAACAAGAAAGAGTGCGGCATCCATTTCGACTTCAATGGCGCGATCGCAAAACCGGTGGCCGCAATGGACCTGAACCTGTTCAAGGACGGCGCTTTCATCGCCGACCCGTTCCGCGCCTGGGCCGAGGGCGATGACCCGGCTTCGGTGCGTTACACGCATGTGCCCGTGAAAGTGTTCATCGAGAACCGCGATGCTTTCCTCGCCAATCCGCATCCGCTCGGATTGCTGGTCGCGCCGGGCGACAAGGTGGAAGCAGTCGTCGGCGATTTCGGGCGCTTCGCGTCGATTGCGATCAGCTTTCCCGGTTTCACGGATGGCCGGGGCTACAGCAGCGCGCGGCTGATCGCCGAGCGCTACAAGTTTGCCGGTGAGCTTCGCGCGGTGGGCGACGTGCTGATGGACCAGCTGACGCTGATGCGCCGCTGCGGCATCAACGCGTTTGTCGTGACGCATCCGGCGACACGCAAGGCGCTTGAGACAGGTCAACTCGCGACGGTGAATTTGTTCTACCAGCCGGTGGGCGTTACGGAAGTGCCGGTGGGCACACGGCCATTCCTGCGGGTCGCGGCTGAGAGCGAGAAAGTTTGAAGGCCAACCCCACAGATGTCATTCCCGCGAAAGCGGGGACCCAAGCCAAGGCTTGACCAGTGGAGAGTTGGGTCCCCGCTTTCGCGAGGATGACACTCAAGGATAGCGACGACGAATGACTGACGCGATTGAAACGGATGTGGTGGTGGTGGGCGCGGGGCCGGTGGGCCTGTTCGCGGTGTTCGAGCTCGGGTTGCTCGACCTCAAATGCCATTTGATCGACATTCTCGACCGGCCCGGTGGGCAGTGTACCGAGCTCTATCCGGAGAAGCCGATCTACGACATTCCGGGCTTTCCGATCGTCACGGGGCAGGAACTGGTCGACAATCTGATGAAGCAGATTGCGCCGTTCGGACCGCAGTTCCACTTCGGGCAGATCGTTTCCACGTTGCAGAAGCAGGACGATGGGCGCTTCCTGCTGACCACCGACGCGGACACGACATTCCTTGCCAAGGTGGTGGTGATCGCCGCGGGCGGTGGCTCGTTCCAGGCGAAGCGGCCGCCGGTCGAGAACATCGAGGCCTATGAAGGCAAGTCGGTGTTCTACGCCGTGCGCAAGATCGAGGACTTCCGCGACCAGGACGTGGTGATCGTCGGCGGTGGCGACTCGGCGCTCGACTGGACGCTGAACCTGCAGCCGATCGCGCGCTCGCTGACGCTGGTGCACCGGCGTGATGCGTTCAAGGCGGCGCCGGCCTCGGTGAATGCGATGAAGGAACTGGTGATGGCGGGGAAGATCAATTTCCTGCTGGGCCAGATCAGCAAGCTCGAGGGTGAGAACGGTCAGCTCAGCGCCGTGCATCTCGCGATGGATTCCGGCGAGGCGATGGTGCACGCGACCCGCATGCTGCCGTTCTTTGGGCTCACGATCAAACTCGGCCCG
>JBEBHC010000018.1:0-32942 GCA_040081185.1 Devosia sp.
CGCCACCCGCTCAAGATCGGCGAACACGCGATAGCGCTTTTCCTGCCGAAGCGCGTCGACCGCGTCTTCGAAGAGCCCGCGATAATCCATGGCTAAGGTCTTGAGCCTCAATGGGACCGCAGTCCAGTCTGGAATGATCCTAAAGTCTGGCGGGGCGGCTGCAAAGGCCATTTGCGCAATGGCGCTGCGGCATCTCGCCATCTAAACGTCTGCCGATGGCACTTAATCCCGGGCCGACCGCCGGTTTCACCGACATGCAGTGGTACATGTACCACCAGCGCAACGTCGCGTTCTTCGCCGCCTTTACCGCCGTCCGCCTGACCGATCCCGATCTACTGGAGATGACACGCGCTTTCGTCGGTCTCACCCCGCAGTTGAAGACCGGCTACCGCGGAGCCAACCCAGCAGCACCGATCGTCGATACCGTTCTGCGCCGCCTGATCCACAAGGAGGTCGTTGCAGATCTCGACGGTTTCCCCGAGCGCTGGGTCGATAGCGGCAGCGAGATTTTCGCTACCCTCGACCTGCCGCTGTTCCGCGTCCGCTACGCTGAGTCCTTGACGCCGGATGCCACGGGCAGGGCCGGCTTCCTCATCGTGCAGGTTTCGCACGCCTTGGTCGAAGGCGCCGACTCGGCACTGCTCACCCGGTCGCATTCGGCGGCCCATCCGGTCGCCGCAAGCGCGGTCCGCACCGCGCCGGCGGTGAAAGCCGCGGCCGTGGGACTCGGGGCAGTGCTCGCCTCGCTGCATCTGCTGGCCGGCAATTTCTGGTCGCCGCATCCCGGGCCGTTCCGCTATGCCGCGCGTGCCTATCCGCGCCGCGCCCTCAGCGCGCTTGCGCAGGAAATGGGCGTTCGCCAGCGCGCGCTTTTCTTCGCGCTCGGCATGGAGACGCTGTTCGGCGTTGCCGCGGCCGGAGAGAAACGGAAGCTTACCTCGACCTATTCGGTGATCGACGAAGGCGGCGGCGCCAGCCGCGACAGCTTCATGCGAATGCGCATGCGCTTCGCCTCGTTTCGCGGCGCGACCGGCTTCGCCGATTTCGCCCGCCAGGTCGATGCCGACCTCACGCTGGCCGAGGGCAAGGAGACCGGCTTCAACGACGAGATGAACGCCGAGGGCATCGCCATGCACCGGAGGCTGCAACGCCTCTTGCCCTTCGCTTATCGCCCGCGCCTGTTCACTTTCATGCCTTATGACGTGGTGCTGGGCCTGATCCCTCCGCATCGCCTCGGCGGCGCGCTTACCTCGCGGTTGATGGAGCCGGTCTATGCCGGGGCGGCACTGGAGGGCGCGAATGCGTGTGTCGTGGTGCCCGGACGCCGCATGGTGACCTTCAACTTCTACGTCGAGGAAAACTTGTTGCCGCGGATACCGTTGCTCGATGTGCTGCTCGGCGAACTGACCCGCTCATCTGCCATTCATCTGCCGGGGCCTAGCACCGGGGCCGCAGGTTAACCACCCGCGCTAACCGGCAGCGGAACGCCCCGTATCCCCAGCGTTTTGCGCTCGCTACATTCCTAAGCTAGAAGTCGTTTTGCCTATCGGGAGTCGCCCCTTGAAGAGTTTCACCACCTCAAGCTTTGCCAGTGACCAGACAGAGCTGCTCGATCTCGCGCTCGCGGCAGTCCAGAAACACCCGCAGGCGCTGTTCAGCGACTTCCAGTGGTTCCTCTACCAGGGCCGCGACACGGTGTTTTTCACTGCCTTCTCCAAGCAGAGCTTCGACCAGCACACGATCGGCAATCTCGTCGCCGAAATGGTGTCGCTCGCTCCGCAGCTGACCCACGGCTTTTACGGCGCCAAGCCCGGCCAGCCGTTCCCCAAGCAGATCATCGACGCGATTTCCTCGGTTGAGATGGTCGATGAATTCGACGGCTATCCCGACAAATGGATCAGCAAGTCGACCGATCTGTTCGATCGCGATGACCTGCCGCTGTTCCGTGTCATGGCCGCCGTGCGCAAAGGCGGACCCGACGCCGAAGGCCGCGCTTCGATCATCCAGGTGCGCTCGTCGCACGCCTTGATGGAAGGGTCGGACTCGGCGCTGCTGACCCGTTCGCAATCCGCCGGTCACGGCATCATGTCGGACAAGGCGAACAAGCTGCCGCTGCTGTCTCGCATCAAGAGCACGGCGCAGGCGTGGTTCACGACCTTCATGTATGTGGGCATCGCGCTTGCCGCTGCCCCTACCGAAAAGCCGTTCGGCTTCAAGACGCTCGCGCTGAGCCGTCACCGTCTTCGCCGCCTCGCCAATCGCCTGGGTGTTCGCCAGCGCTCACTCTATTTCGCGCTGGTCACCCATGCGCTGAACGGCGAAGGGCCGGACAAGCACATGGCCAAGAAGGTCATCGGCGCCGCCTACACCATGCTCGACGGCAATCGCAACGATGCCGACGACGAGTTCTTCCGGGTCCGCGCGCTGCAGGCCAAGTTCAGGGTGTCGGACGACTTCGTCGCGTTCGTGCGCGAGGTCGACGACACTGTCGACAAGATCGAGGCCACCGACGTCACCAAGTTCCAGGTGATGATGAACGGCGTCTTTAGGACGCTGCGTGGCATGAACCGCTTCATCCCCGGCCTGCCGCCCAAGCGCTTCTGGCGCTTCTCGGCCGGCATCAAGATCGTGCTGACGCTTGTGCCGCCGCATCGCGCCTACGGCTCGCTCGCCAATCACCTGGTCGAGCCGGTCTATTGCGGCGCCTGGCACGACAGCATGAACATCTGCACTTACTGCCCCGGCCGCGACTACGTTACGTTTAACTTCGCCATGGAAGAGCGCCACATCGCCAATGTGCACAAGGTCGAGGAACTGCTGAACCGTATCGAGGCCAGCGATATCCCGCACCGCGACAAGGTCGTGGTCGAGACCGAAGAGGCCTGAGGGCAAGCGCCGGCTGAAATCAGCCGGCGAGCCGCTCGATCTCCGCGCCGCAGCGACCGAGCTTGTCTTCCAGCCGCTCGAAGCCCCGATCGAGGTGATAGATCCGGTTGACCACCGTTTCGCCGCGCGCCGCGAGGCCCGCGATCACCAGTGACACCGACGCCCGAAGGTCCGTCGCCATCACCTGCGCGCCCTTGAGCGCATCGACGCCGCGGACCGTCGCGACCTGGCCGCTGACATTGATATCTGCGCCGAACCGGGCCAGCTCCGCCACATGCATGTAACGGTTCTCGAAGATCGTCTCCTTGATCGTCGAAGTGCCCGACGACATCGTCATCAGCGCCATGAACTGCGCCTGGAGGTCGGTCGGGAACCCGGGGAAGGGCTCGGTCTCCACATCCACCGCCTGGATGCCGTTGCCATTGCGCATGATGCGCAGGCCATCGGCTTCTTCCGTTATGTGCGCGCCGGTCTGGCTCAGGATTTCGAGTGCGCGCTCGAGATGCTTCGGCCGGGCGTTGCGCAGCAGCACATTGCCGCCCGCCATCGCGGCGGCCATCGCAAATGTACCGGTCTCGATCCGGTCGGGGATCACTTCCACGGTCGCGCCGTGCAATTCGTTGACGCCCTCGATCGTGAGCGTGCGCGTACCGATGCCCTCGATCCTGGCGCCCATGGCCACGAGGCACTCGGCGACATTGGTGATCTCGGGCTCCATTGCCGCGTTCTCGATCACCGTGATGCCGCGCGCCAGCGTCGCCGCCATCATGATGGTGTGCGTCGCGCCGACCGAGACCTTGGGGAAGGCCACCGTAGCGCCGACCAGCCCACCCTTGGGCGCGCGCGCAACGACATAGCCTTCGTCGATATCGATCTCGGCACCCAGCGCCTTGAGGCCGAACAGGAACAGATCGACCGGTCGCGTGCCGATGGCGCAACCACCCGGCAGCGACACCCGCGCCTCATGCATGCGGGCGAGCAGCGGCCCGATCACCCAGAAGCTCGCGCGCATCTTCGACACGAGATCGTAGGGCGCGGTGGTGTCGACGATTTCCTCGGCATGGAACGTCATGCGCTGCCCGTCGAGCGCATCGGCGCCGCGGCGGCGGCCATGCACCGCGATATCGACGCCGTGGTTCTCGAGGATGCGCTCGAGCTGCTTGACGTCGGCGAGCCGAGGGACGTTCTCGAGGATCAGCGGATCCTTGGTGAGCAGCGAGGCGATCATCAGCGGCAAGGCCGCATTCTTGGCGCCCGAAATGGGGATCTCGCCGTTGAGCTCTTTGCCGCCGATCAGCCGAATCCGGTCCATGAATCATCCTTCTCGCGGGCTCAAAGCCCACAAACTAAAGGTCTGCTACCCGAGTCAACCGACCCGTTCAAGGCACAGGCTGGGAACCTGGCCTTCCAGCGATTTCAGTCTTTGCCCTTTGCCGGCCCGTCCGCAGGCTTCCCCGGCGCCTTGGCATCCCCCGAACGCGCCCGCGCCTGCTCTTTCCGGCGCTTCAGGTTCTCCCTGAGCTTTACGGCCAATCTTTGCTCCTGCGCCGCCTTCTCATCCGCTTTGGACATGCTCAACCCTCCGCCGCGAGCAGCGCGCAGGAGCGGCAGCTGATCTTGAGGCCGCAGGTCACCCTCTTGCACGTCACCGGTTGTGTCTCCCTGAGAAAGATGCGGGTGAGCTTCGAGTTCGCGCCGGCCTTCAGCACCACCAGCGAGGCCGGCTGCGATTTCAGATAGGTCGCCACATCCAGCACATTGCCCATGGCCCTCACGTTCGGCAATGGATCACGCCCCACCTGCTCGGCGGCTTGTCCTAGAGCCAGCACCTCCGTCGCCGCCTTGCTCGCATTGCGCAGCACGCGCCGATATTTCTGGCTGGGATTGCCGCCCTTGTCCGACATCTGCCCGAGCACCAGCACGGTGCGTTCCGCGCCGAGGCCGGGCAGGTCGGCAATCAGCCGCTCGGTGTTCCACAGGGGCGCCTTGTCGGTATCGAGCAGATAGGTGTGTCCGCTTGCCGCCTCATGCACGCTGCTGTGTTCGTAGATCGGTTCGATGGTTGCGATCTCGGCGACCGCCTTGTCGACATCGAGCCCCAGGCCATGCACCACCGAAAGTGCGCCCAGCACATTTGTCAGCATGATAGGGCCGACGAACTGCGTTGCCACGCGCCGGCGCGTCTCGCCGATGACGACATCGAAGCTGAGCCGCCCGGGCCATTGCACGTCGACGGCCTCAGCGCGGACTTCGGCGTCGCGCGAAGTCCCGAACGTCACGACGCGCCCTCTCGCCACGCTCTTCATCGCGCGAACACGCGGATCGTCGGCATTGAGACAGGCCAGCGTGCTCGCCTCGCCGACGATCCATGACTTCTCCTTCGCGATTGCCTCGATATCGCGGAAGGCGCTCCAGTGCTCCTTACCCACCGACGTGACAACTGCGACGTCGATCCGGATGCCGGCCAGCAAGCTGCCGATCGCCCCCGGCCCGTTGTGAGCCGAAACCTCCTGAACGACATAGTCGGTCGCTGCCCTCAGGCGTCGCAGGGTCCGCAATGTCCAGCGCCGGGTATTGGCCTTCACCCCAGCCGCAACGCTTCCCTCCCTTGCGAGAAAACGGCTGATCAACATCGACGTCGTCGACTTGCCGGAACTGCCGGTGATGGCGATGTAGGTACCGACAAGCGCCTGCTGTTTGCGAACGGCCTGTGTGCGCTCGAACGGCTCTATGAGCGCCGATAGCCGGTCGTGCCAGCGCTTTCCGAGGATCACTCGGTGCTCGTAGAGCTGGCTGCGCAGACGGGCAATCGTCTTCATTTTGCGAACCGCGCGCGGTTGATGAGCTCGCTCCGCGAAAACCCGGCATCGGGGACGATGGGCTCCAACGGAAAGTTGCCGTTTCCTTTGAGGATCACCAGTCCCCTGGGCGCCGCGGCGATGATCGCCTGTGCTTCGGCGAAATCGCGCACCGCGAACGCTCGCTGCGGCCTTGGCTCGCGGCGCGTGTCGCTTGCCTCTCGCGCGATTGCGGCCGCCAGTCGCTCAGCCGGTCCGCGAGCGTCCTCGATGCCGATGACAAGGTCGCAGGTCCGCAGGGCCGAGCGCAGGATCTGCCGATACTTGCGAGGCGCGTCGTTGCCCTTGTCGGAGAGATTGCCCATCACCAGGATACGGTGTCCGTCGCCCCATTTTGCCAGGTCCTCGACAAACAGCCTCGCCGACCACATCGATGCCTTGGCCGTATCGAGCACATAGGTATTTCCATCCACCGAGGCAAAAGTCTCGCCCCGGTGCGCCAGCGGCTCCGCCACCGAGAGGCGTTCCACGACGGTGTCGATGTCGAGACCGAGCCCATGGGCGACCGCGAAGCTGGCGAGAAAATTCTGGACGGCGAGCGTGCCGACAAAGCGTGTGCGCACGCGCCTCCGCCGCTCTCCGATGATGAGATCGAATTGCAGACCCTGCGGCCACTGTGCGGTGACTGCCTCGGCGCGAACCTCCGCTTCCGGATTGTACCCATAGGTGACGACCCTGCGCCCGCCCGCGTTAACTTTCATGGCGGCAATTAGCGGGTAGTCGATGTTGAGGCCCACCAGCCCATCGGGACGGACCGTCTGGATGAGCTTCGACTTTTCCGCAGCGACCCCCGCTTCGCTTATGAACTCGGACAGATGGTCGAGCCCGATCGTGGTGATGACTGCGGCATCGAAAGTGATGCTTCTCCCGACCCGCGCAATCGACCCCGGCGGGAATGCCGAAATTTCCTGCACCAGATAGTCCGTCGGCTCAGCCAGCACGCGTAGCGTGCGATAGACCGAGCGTTCGACGTTGAGGCCCAGCGATACCTGCACCGAGCCACTGCCTCGGAGTGCCTGCGCGATCAGCCATGTCGTTGTGGATTTGCCCACGCTCCCGGTGATCGCGATAGCCGTGCCGACCAAGCGCTGTCGCACGCGCCCGGCCTGCCATCCGTGGACGGGAGCGATGGCGCGATAATACGACTGGCGAAGCGTCCGTCGTACGGACGTGTGCAGGTCACGCATTCGGGGAAGGCGCAGCAGGCTCACAGGCCGGGCTCGCGATCTGCAGCGGGCGCGACACTTTTCGGCGGATCCGGAACGATGCTGTCGAGCGGAAATTCCATCGCACCCTTGACGATGACGAGGCCCCGCGGTGCTGCGGCAATAGCTGCACGCGCCGCTGCGATGGTGTCGGCGAGAACGACGCGGGGATGCACGGCCGGGAGTTTCTTGTCCGACCGGTCCCGCACCAGTGCCGTGATGAGGCGTTGCGTAGAACCGCTCGATTCGCCGATTCCGATGACGAGATCACAGGTTTCGCGCGCGAGGCGCAGAACCTGCCGGTAGCGCCGCGACGTATCGGCGCCCTTGTCCGACAGGTTGCCGAGCACGAAGATGCGGTGCGCATCGCCCCAGTTCTTGAGGTCGCCCGCCAGCAGCATGGTCGACCAGACCGAGGCTTTCATCGTGTCGAGAAAATAGGTGTTGCCGTCGGAGGCCGCGACGGGCGTCAGGCGCTGGCGCGGCGGACCGGCATCGACGAGCGTAGCGATTGCGGCATCCATGTCGAGCCCGAGGCCATGGACGACGCTCAGGCAGGCAAGGGCGTTCTCGACCATCAAGGTCCCCGGCAGCCGCGTGCGGACTCGTCGGCGCTTGTCCCCGATCACCAGGTCGAAAGCGAGCCCCTCCGGCCAGCGCGCGGTGACGTGCTCGGCCCGCACCTCGGCATCCGCTGCGCGGCCATAGAGCACGACCCTCCGGCCGGCGGCTGCAGGCTCCATCGCCCGCACCAGCGGGTAGTCGGCATTGAGGCACACCAGCCCGCCAGGCCTGACCCGCTCCACCAGCTTCACCTTCTCGGCCGCAACCGCCTCTTCGGTGCGAAATGCGGACAGGTGGTCGAGGCCGATGGTCGTCACCACGCCGACGTCAATAGTGACGTGCTTTGCGATTCTGTCGATGGTCCCCAGCGGAAACGCCGACAGTTCCTGCACGACAAATTCGCGCCGCTCGGTGAGGCGGCGCAGGGAGCGATAGACCGAACGTTCGACATTGCGAAACGAGCCCATCGCCACGCTGCCGAAAGGTGCAAGCGCGCGCGCCGTGAGATTCACCGTCGTGGTCTTTCCGACGCTTCCGGTTACCGCGACATAAGTCCCGACATGCTTCCGCATGGCGCGGGCAGCGGCGCGCCCCTGCAAGGGCGCAACCAGAGCGAACCAGCGCTCGACCATCATCAGCTCGAAGGCGGCGAGCCTTTGCTTCACACTACGCTTCCGGGGCACTACGGCGCTTCCGTCCCAATAGCTGCGGCGCTTTTTAGAGCCGGCGACGGCGAAGTGCGATAGTCCAGCCGCTCCCGTTCCGGCGGCATCTTGGGCAACACCGTTCCCGAGGGCAACGACTGCTTCAAATCGTAATCGCGACCGCCCTTGAGGATCACCAGCGAGGGCGTCATCGACGCGATAAGGACACGCGCCTCCTCGAAGGTCCGTGCCGGCTTGACGTTTGGAACGGCGGTCTTCTCCCGTTGTGCCGTGTCGCCGATCGACAGGCGCTCGGCCGGACTGGCCGCATCGCCGACCCCGATTGCGAGGTCGGCGCTCTTGGCCGCGAGGCGCAGGATCTGCGCATACTTTCGCTCAGCATGATTGCCCGTATCGGAGACGTTGCCGAGGACGAACACTTTGCGCCCACCCCAGCCGGCGATATCCTGCGCCAACTGCATGGTGGACCAATGCGATGCCTTTGCCGTGTCGAGCGCATAGCTGTTGCCATCGGGCCCCGCGACGACGTTGAGGCGGTCGAGGATCGGCTCGATGGTTTCGAGGCGGGCGACGGCCTTGTCCATGTCCAGCCCGAGGCCGTGCACCACGCTGAGCGCCGCAAGGCAATTGTCGAGCATCGCCGTTCCGAGAAAGCGCGTCTTTACGCGCCTGCGTGTGTTGCCCATCACCAGGTCGAACTCAAGGCGGCCGGGCAGGGTCATGCTAATCGCCTCCGCACGCACCTCCGCATCGGTGGCGCGACCGAACAGTACGACGCGCGCCGGACTGTCCTCTGCCATGGCCTTCACCAACGGATAGTCCGCGTTGAGGCACACGAGGCCACCGGCGCGAACCGCCTGAACCAGTTTCGCCTTCTCCGCAGCCACCGCTTCGGCAGTGCGGAAGCGCCTGAGATGATCGAGGCCGACCGTCGTCACCACCGCCACATCGATGCTGATGTGCTTCGCCGCGTGCTCGAACATGCCGGGCGGGTGAGCCGAAAATTCCTGCACCACATAGTCCGCGCGCTGATCGAGATGCCGCAGTACCGCATAGACCTGGGGCAGCGCATTGCGGAACGCCGCCAACTCCACGCTGCCGCTATCGGCGAGCAGGTGCCCGATCAGCCCCGTCGTGGTTGATTTGCCGACGCTGCCCGTCACCGCGACATAGGTGCCTACAAATCGCGCCTGCGCCCGGCCCGCAGCGCGGCCGTGGCGGGAAAGGTTCAGCCGGAAAATGCTGTTCTCGAGCGGCCCGGCAAGCGGTCCGAACCAGCGCGGCACGCGCATGGATGGGTCACTCCAATCAGGCCCGGGAGATCCGTCCCGGGTGGCACGCTGATACACGCCGCAGCCCGCGCCGGGCAATCTTTTCGCCTTGCGTCGTGAAACACCCTATGGCATCAACCGCCAGCTTTTCGGGCCCCCGGTTTTCCGGCCCCGATCCTTGGAATGCTGCAGTAGCTCAGTGGTAGAGCACACCCTTGGTAAGGGTGAGGTCGAGAGTTCAATCCTCTCTTGCAGCACCATCCCTGCCTTACAGACGTTGAACCCGCCTTGCGGCGGGTTCACGCTTGCCTCTCACGAAGAGTGAGACTTACTTGGAAACGCGTTCGGTCCAGACCGGGCGGTAGCAGACGCACTTCTGCCATTCGCTGTTCCAGTATTCATGCTCACCGCAGTCCGGACGCGGTGTGTAAGCCGTCACGTGGCTCACCATCGACGCCAGGCCACCGGGGACGGTCTCGCAGTTCGGGTTGTTGGCGTAGTTGTTCGGACCATCGAGAACTGTGCAGTTCGGGATATCCGGATGGTCGACCTGAGACGGATTGTGGGCGCCCCAGGCGAAATCGATAGCGAACGTCGGCGTGGCCAGCATGACCAATGCTGTCACGGCCGCACTCAGGAACAACTTCATTTTACACCTACTCAACTATTGTTAACGCACGCCGCACTGGTTAACACTTTCTTACCAAACGCACTTTCGCGCAACTCACTTTTCGTATGATGACTTGCCGATGCTGGGTTTGGTTAAAGGCCGGCCCGGGCCCGGAACCTCCAATGAAATGAGGCGTTTGCCGTGACACAGTTTCATGGCGAGCAGTCTCGCCTTGTTCACGGAGGTTCGTGATGAGTGCAGCGGCGAAACCGGGCAGCGTTGCCCAGGTCGACACGGTCGTGACCGAGCAGGGCTATACGATCGACGTCCCAGACGACACGTCGTTGAAGGTCGCTACCGAGGTTGAGCAGGCGGTTGGCGGCACCGGGCCGATGGCCTGGTGGGGCTATGGCCTGGTGGCGCTGCTGATCGTTGCGCTGATCCTGCTGGCGCTGCAGTTCCTCGGCGGCAATACCTCGACGGCCGTCATCCCCGGCACGCCCGTTGCTGCGCCGGCGAGTGCGGTTCCCGCGGCCTGACGATCAGTTCTGGATCGGTGAAATCTGGATTTCGACCCGGCGGTTCTGCGACCGGCCAGTCTCGCTCGCGTTCGAAGCGATCGGCTCGGACTCGCCCTTGCCGGTGACGTAGAACCGGCGCTGGTCGATACCCTGCTGCGAGAGCACTGAAGCCACCGCTACGGCGCGGCGCTGTGACAGGTCGAGGTTGTAGCTGTCCGACCCGGTATTGTCCGTATGACCATAGACGTCGATGACGGTCTTGTTGAACTTCTTGAGCACCAGCCCCACTGCAACGAGGGTCTCGCTGAACTGCGGCTGCACATTCGCCGAATCCACGCCGAAGGTGATGTTGGACGGCATGTTGAGAATGATCTGGTTGCCGGCGCGGGTCACCGATACGCCAGTGCCCTGCAGCTGGGCGCGCAACTCGGCTTCCTGCTGGTCCTGATACTTGCCGATCGCTGCGCCGGTCAGCCCGCCGAGGCCGGCCCCGATCAGCGCCGCAACGCGCGGGTCCTTGCCGGTGGCGACACCAGCCATCGCACCCACAACTGCGCCGGTGCCGGCGCCGATCAGCGCGCCGCCCGACGTGTTAGAGAGCTGCTGCTCGCCGGTATAGGCATTCATGGTGGTGCAGGCGCTGAGCGACAGCACCGCAAGCGCTGCCACGACGATCGAAGATTTCATGCCAAACCCCTGACGAATACAGTTTCCGCCCATTGCCGCACGAATGCGGCGACACGGTGATAGGTTCCGTGTTTCGCCGCTCAGTGTGCCCAGCCACCATCGACGATGAAGTCCTGCGCCGAGATCATCTGGCTGTCGTCGGAGGTGAGGAACAGCGCCATGCGCGCGATGTCGGCCGGATAGACGCGGCCCTTCATCGCCTGGCTGGAGTCGATCAGCTTGGCGGCGGCTTCATCGACCCACGTCGTCAACTGCTTTTCCGTCATGATCCAGCCCGGCACCAGCGTGTTGACGCGGATGCCGTGCGGGCCGAGATCGCGGGCGAGCGAGCGCGACATGCCGTGTGCGGCGGCCTTGGAGGATGTGTAAGCGGTGAGATTGCCGGTGAGGATCATCCAGCTGATCGAGCCGAAATTGATGATCGAACCCTTGCCCGCCTTGATCATGCCGGGGATCACCGCCTGCGCGGCGAAGAAGGCATGCTTGAGGTTCACGGCGGTCGCCGCGTCCCAGTTGTCGGAGGTCACCTTGTCCCAGCTGATGCGGGCGTCGTTGGCGGCGTTGTTGACCAGTGCGAGGGCAGGGCCGTGCGCGGCCTCGAACGCCCCGATGGCCTTCTGGTAGGCGGCGATATCCGTGATGTCGCAGCGCGTGAACTTCACCTGGTGGCCGGCTGACGTCAGCTCAGCGGCAAGCTTTTCGCCGGCGTCGCCCATCAGGTCGACGAACCCGACCTTGCTGCCCTGTGCCGCGAATTCCCGAACCAGCGTCTCGCCGATCCCCGAGGCACCTCCTGAAATGACCACGGGCATGCCCTTGAGGCTGGGGTAATTGGCGAACTGGCTCATCGTCTTCTCCGATTTTGTGGTGCGGGTGATAGCGGCAGGCGGGAGAGGGGGCAAGGTGCGCCTCCGCTTGCCCCATCCCTGCCAAGCTTGTAGATCGGCGGCTTAGAACCCATTTCAGCGCCAACCCCACACGATCCCGGACAAATCCATGCCCGACCTCAAGCTGCTGGCGCTCGACCCCGAAGACCTCGACGTCATTTCCGCCACCACGCAGGACGCCGTCATCCGCGTTCCCGACATGGGCTACGCCAAGGCCGACCGGCGCTTTGCCCTGCTGATGAACCGCTTCGCCTGGGAAGAGCCCGGCAAGAAAGGCCAGCGCAAGCGCGCGGCGCTGCACTTCGACCGCGTCACCGACGTCAAGGTCGCCGGCATCGACACCAACGCCCAGGAGGGCGTGCTCGAATTGCTGACCATCCGCTTCGACGAAACCGACACGCCGAGCGGAACCGTCGAGCTCGCTTTCGCCGGCGGTGGCACCGTGCGCCTTTCGGTCGAAGTGCTCGAGGCACGGCTGCAGGATCTCGGCGCTGCCTGGGCCGCCAGGGCCACACCGGGACACGCCGTCTGATGGGCTTTCGCCTCGACAGCGGTCACGGCGGCTTCGCTGAGGAGTTCGAGACCCTGCTCGCGTCCAAGCGCGAGATCTCGGAAGAAGTCGGCGCGGCCGTCGCGTCGATCCTTGCCGATGTGAAGCTGCGCGGCGACGAGGCGCTGCTCAACTATACCGACCGCTTCGACAAGCTGCCGCTGACCAGTACGACGCTTGCCTTCTCGCAAGCTGAGATCGACGCTTCCCTGTCGCAGATTTCGGCCGAGGTGCGCGACGCGCTGCAGACCGCGCATGACCGCATCTGGGCACATCACGAAAAGCAGAAGCCGCTCGACCACATCTATACCGACCCGCTCGGCGTAACGCTCGGCACAGTCTGGACCGCCGTCGAGGCGGTGGGCATCTATGTGCCCGGCGGCCTCGCGAGCTATCCCTCGTCGGTGCTGATGAACACCGTGCCCGCCAAGGTCGCGGGCGTGACGCGCATCGCCATGGTCGTGCCGACGCCGCGCGGCGAGGTGAACCCCGCCGTGCTCGCCGCCGCCAAGATCGCCGGCGTATCCGAGATCTATCGCGTCGGTGGTGCGCAGGCCGTGGCGGCCCTGGCTTACGGCACCGAGACGATCAAGCCCGTGAGCAAGATCGTCGGCCCGGGCAATGCCTATGTCGCCGCCGCCAAGCGCCAGGTCTTCGGCACGGTCGGCATCGACATGATCGCAGGCCCGTCGGAAGTGCTGATCATCGCCGATGCCTCCGCCAACCCGGCCTGGATCGCGGCCGACCTGCTCGCGCAGGCCGAGCACGGCGGTGGAGCACAGTCGATCCTCGTTACCACCGATCCCGCATTGGCCGATGCCGTCGACCGCGAAGTCAGCCGCCAGATCGCGCTGCTGCCGCGTGCTGAGCTGACTCGCGAGGGCTGGGACGAGTTCGGTGCCATCATCACCGTCGCCTCGCTGGCCGATGCGGTGGAACTCGCCAACCGCATCGCCTCCGAGCATGTCGAACTGATGCTCGACGATCCGGAACAGATCCGCGCCAGGATCCGCAATGCCGGCGCGATCTTCCTCGGCCATCACACGCCCGAAGCGATCGGCGACTATGTCGGCGGCACCAACCATGTGCTGCCCACGGCGCGTTCCGCACGCTTCGCCTCGGGCCTCGGTGTGCTCGACTTCATGAAGCGGACCTCGATCCTCGGCTGCGACCCGGCTTCGCTCGCCGCGCTGGCGCCGAGCGCCGTGGCGCTGGCGGAGGTCGAGGGGCTGGACGCCCATGGCCGGTCCATCTCGATCCGGCTCAATCGCTGATGGCGCTCACGCCGCACGTCTTCGACGAGAAGACCGACCGGATCACCGCCGTCACGCTCGACCCCGGCACTATCACCTCGATCAACCCCGACGAGGTGCATGAATGGCGCATCGCCATCTACGATCTCGTCGAGAACAACAAGTTCCACCCGGCGCGCGTTGCGGCCAAGGGGCCTTATGCGCTGCACATCTCGATCATCGGCAATTCCATCGTGCTCGACGTGCGCAACCCGCAGACCTATGAGCCGATCGCCGCGCACTATCTGTCGCTCACCCCGTTCCGCCGGCTAATCCGCGACTATTTCCGCATCCGCGATTCCTACTACGACGCGATCAAGACCGCTGCCGCCTACCAGATCGAAACCGTCGATATGGCGCGACGGGGCCTGCACAATGACGCGGCCGAACTGCTCCGCACTCGCCTCGACAACAAGCTCGATATCGATCTCAACACGGCACGCCGGCTGTTCACGCTCATCTGCGCGGTGCAGCCCTATGCGAGCCGGATCGACGAGCGCGAGTCGACCCTGCCCACCGTCCTGTTCGTCTGCTCGATGAATTCGGTCCGCTCGCCCATCGCCGCGGCGCTGGCGCGGCGCTTCTTCCCCGGCCGGCTGATTGCCCGGTCGGCCGGCGTCCGCTCCGGCAAGGCCGACGGTTTCGTGCACCAGGTCATGGAGGAGATCGGCATCGACATGTCGATCCACACCCCGCACACCATGGACGAATTGGTGGCCACGCGCTTCGACCTCGTGGTCACCCTTTCCGCCGACGCCCCGGGGGCCGTGGCGCGTCGCGGCCTCGAAATGGGGGCAATCGAGCACTGGCCCACGGCCGATCCGACTACGGTCGAGGGCAACCGGGAGGCCGTGCTCAGCGCCTACCGGACGCTGCGCGACGGCTTGCAGAAGCGGGTGCGGGAGCGGCTGGAGCCCCTCGTTGCCGGTGGTTCACAAAGCCGATGAGTTCAATTATAGCTGGCGCCCAATTCCGGGCCTCGCCGCCTGCCGGCGCCCTTTGGAGAAACAATGGCTAAAGAAGACGAACTCGAGTTCCCGGGCACGGTGACCGAACTGCTGCCCAACGCGACCTTTCGCGTGAAGCTCGACAATGACCATGAAATCATCGCGCACACGGCCGGCCGCCTGCGCAAGAACCGCATCCGCGTTCTCGTCGGCGACAAGATCCTGGTCGTGATGACGCCGTACGATCTGACCAAGGGTCGCATCACCTACCGCTATCGCTGACCGGTAAAGGCGCGCCGATGGCCAGCCGTCCCGAACTCATCCTCGCTTCATCGTCGCCGCGTCGCCTAGCGCTGCTCAACCAAATCGGCGTCGAGCCCGAGCATCTGGTGCCGGCGCAGATCGACGAGAGTCCCGAGCGCAACGAACTGCCGCGCAAACTGGCCCAGCGCCTTGCCGACCAGAAGGCACTCGCCGCCCAGCACAAGGCGCGTGGCGCCGGCATTGCCGGTAATGCGCTCGTCCTCGCCGCCGATACGGTCGTGGCCGTCGGCCGCCGCATCCTGCCCAAGGCGGAAACTATGGAGGAGGCCAACACTTGCCTCCACCTGCTGTCCGGCCGCAATCACCGCGTCTATACCGCCGTCTCGATGCTGACCCCCTCGGGGGGCATGCGCCGCCGCATCGTCGAATCGCGGCTCCGCTTCAAGCGGCTTTCGGCACGCGAGATCGAGGCCTATCTCGCCAGTGCGGAATGGCGCGGCAAGGCCGGCGGTTATGCCATCCAGGGCATTGCCGGCTCGTTCGTGGTCAAGCTCGTTGGCTCCTATACCGGCGTCGTCGGCCTGCCGCTCAACGAGACGGTGAGCCTGCTCGCTGGTGAGGGCTACCCGGTGCATTTCAACTGGCTCAACACCGCGACGCTGTCGCCGGTGTAACGGAGGCCGCGCATGGCCGAGATCGTCCGGCTCAAGCCGACCCGTCCATGCCCGATCTGCGGCAAGCCCTCGACGCAGGCGCACCATCCCTTCTGCTCCGGCCGCTGCGCCGTCATCGACCTCAACCGCTGGCTGAGCGGCGCCTATGTCATCCCCGGCAAGGATAGTCCGGATGCCGAGGACGAGCAGAGCGAGGTCGACACTGCCGGCGAAGACGACGAGACCTGATGTCTGTACGCGGCTCGCGCATGCTTCAGCCCGATATGCCGGGACAAGCCGTCCATAGGACAGCGCTGCTGCTGTATTAACGCCGCCCCCTCCGCAACAGATTGTATTGCTAGGCCTTTTGAGGGAGAGGCCGGCTCACAACGGAGGGGGATCCAATGGCTACCGCAGAGGTATCGACTCGCGGCGCAGGCATGACGCGCGACGAGCGCTTCGTGATCGTCGCGTCGTCGACCGGCACGATTTTCGAATGGTACGACTTCTACCTGTACGCAACGCTGGCGCCGTTCTTCGCGGCCCTGTTCTTCCCACCCGGCAACGACACAGCCGCACTGCTCTCGGCCTTTGCGACTTATGCCGCGGGCTTCCTCGTTCGCCCGTTCGGCGCCATCGTTTTCGGCCGCATCGGCGACCTCGTGGGCCGCAAATACACCTTCCTCGTCACCATCCTCGTGATGGGCATCTCGACCTTCGCCGTCGGCCTGCTGCCGACCTACGCGCAGGTCGGCGTGCTCGCACCGGTGCTCCTCGTGGCACTCCGCCTGCTGCAGGGCCTTGCCCTCGGCGGTGAATACGGCGGCGCGGCGACCTACGTGGCCGAACACTCACGGCCAGGCCAGCGTGGTTTTGCCACGAGCTGGATCCAGACCACGGCGACCCTCGGCTTCTTCATGTCGCTGCTGGTCATCGGCCTCAGCCGCATGCTCATCGCACCCGCCGACTATGCCGTCTGGGGCTGGCGCCTGCCGTTCCTCGTCTCGGTGATCCTGCTGATCTACTCGGTCTGGGTCCGTCTTCGTCTCAACGAATCCCCGATCTTCAAGAAGATGAAGGAAGAGGGCAAAGGCTCGAAGTCGCCGCTGACCGACAGCTTCCTCCGCGCCCCGAACAACAAGTTCGTGCTGCTGGCGCTGCTCGGCGCCACCATGGGGCAGGGCGTCATCTGGTACACCGGCCAGTTCTACGCGCTGTTCTTCATCTCGACGACGCAGCAGGTGGACTATCTCTCGACCTACATCATCGTCGGCGCGGCGCTGCTGCTTGGAACGCCGTTCTTCGTGTTCTTCGGCTCGCTGTCCGATCGCATCGGCCGGCTCTATATCATCCTCGCCGGCTGTCTCGTCGGGGCCCTGACCTACTTCACCCTCTTCGGCTGGCTTGCCCAGGCGGTGAACCCCGGCCTTTACGAATGGCAGGCCAAGACGCAGATCCAGGTCGCGGCCGACCCGGCGAATTGCCACTTCAACCTGTTCCCGCAATGGCCCGGCTCACCCTCCGGCGATTGCGACACGGCCAAGGGAGCGCTGGCCACTCGCGGTGTGTCTTTCGCCTCGGTGCCCGGTGCCGCGGGTTCCGCCGCGACGCTCACCATCAATGGCGGCGCGCCGATCGTCGGCTACTCCGCTCCCGTCTGGACCAAGGCGCTGATCGATTCCGGCTATCCGAACTTCAAGGCCACGGACTCGACCCTTTCGCTCAACGCCGAGCAACTCGCGGCCCTCACCGCCGCGACGACACCTGCCGAACGGATCACCGCCATCAACGCGGCCCGCAAGGCAGCCGACGCCAACGCCGCCAACCTAGCCGCACCCACTACGATCATCGGCACACCGGTGACGACGGCAACCGGCGCCGACGTTCCGCTCACCGTGCTGTCGGCGGTGCCGTCCGACAAGTCGCGCATCAACTGGATCGCGGCCATCGCCGTGGTCTGGGTCATGGTGATCTTCGTCACCATGGTCTACGGCCCGATCGCGGCGTTCCTCGTCGAGCTGTTCCCCACCCGCATCCGCTACACCTCGATGTCGCTGCCCTATCACATCGGCAATGGCTGGTTCGGCGGCCTGCTGCCCCTCATCGCCACCGCCGTGGTGGCCTCGGCGGGCAACATCTATGCGGGCCTGTGGTACCCGATCATCGTCGCCCTGATCACCGTGGTGATCGGCGTGATCTTCCTGCGTAACACCAAGGATACCCCGCTCGAACAGGACTGATCCTGCTCTGCGGCGAACCCGAAGCCCCGCCCGCAAGGCGGGGCTTTTTGCATCGTTGGACGGGCGGTTTTGACGCTTGCGCCGGCGAAACCCGCCCCCTATAAACCGCGAGCCTTCCGGCCGCCCCGCTTCGCGGGAGGCCCGCTGCCCGGGTAGCTCAGTTGGTAGAGCAGCGGATTGAAAATCCGCGTGTCGCTGGTTCGATTCCGGCCCCGGGCACCACCGTCCCTCAGAGCGTCGCCGACCGACCCGTCACTTCATCCGGTCGAGCTCGTCTGCCGCCCGCTTCAGCACCGGGACCGGGTCGGTGATCGGGTCGCCGTGGCTGACGACGATGCGGCGCAGGCCGTCGGTCTTGGCCCATTGCCTGAATCCGGCGGCGAGGGCTTTGGGGTCCTTGAGGAACAGGCGCTTGCCGATCTTCGGCATTCTTGGGCGGTCGACGCCGAAACCGAGGAGGCGAGCCATCACCTGCGCGCCGATGCCGTGCGGGTGACGGACGTTGGCGAGGATATCGTTGACGACGAGCGTTACGCCTGCGGCGCGCTTGACCCACAGGATTGCCTCCTTTTCTCCCACACCTGGCGCGGTCTCCATGCGCACCGCAGCATCGCCGAGGACATCTCCCACTGCATCGACGGGTATGGCTTCCTCTACGGCCTCACGCGCGCCGGGAGCACAGATGACTGCGGCGCTCGCATAGCGCTGCTTCCACGCCCGGATATCGAGACGATGCGACACGCCGGGGACGATCAGGAAGGTCGGGTTGCCGAGCTTTTCGAGTTCGATCATTTGCTTGTCGGCGAGCGGAATTGGGCTCCAGAGCGCCAGTCCACGCCCCGCGAGCACAGCGATTGTCATCCGGCGTGGGAAGCGGCCGAGCGGCATGACGATCTCGCCTGCGACCGTGAACAACCCCTTGTCGAGCTCGATGAGTTCCCCATGCGGCTGCACCACCCAATCATCGTTCAATTTCGGCACCGGACACCTCGACGTGAAAGCGAGGGTCGGCGTGGGTTTAGGCACGACTGTCGCTTGACCAGTAACGGATGGACGCGCGCCCTGTTCCGGCCTTGGCTGCAATCTACCGGCGCCCCGGGGCCCCGTGGCAGGAATGGCTTTGCTGCCTCGTGCCGGCATGCGAATATGGCGGCATGGATGGGACCAAGACCACGCTTGAGCGGGCTTTCGAGCTTGCCGGAACGGGCGATTGCCACGATGTTTCCGAACTCAAGCTGCGGCTGAAGCGCGAGGGTTATGCTGTCGATCAGCTGTCCGGGCGGACGCTGATGAAGCAGTTGAAACTCATCATTCAGGGCGTTCGCGAGGGCCAGGGCCCGGGCTAGCGATCACGTTCCCGGTAGCTGGAAAGCGTGAGGGAACGATCGTTGCGGCATGAGGTTTCGCTTCTACGGGTGGCACCCAACAGAAGAAAGCAACCTCAAATGAAAAATCTCATGATGGCAACCGCACTTGCGGTCGTCTCGACCGTCGGTTTTGCCGCCGCTGCTCAAGCTGCAGAAGCCACGGCCTCGGTCAATGTGCGCTCCGGACCGGGCACGGCTTACACCGTCCTCGACACTCTCTATCCGGGTGAAGAAGTTAGCATCGCCGAATGCCGCTCCAGTGGCTGGTGCCTAGTCGCGCATACCGGTCCCGATGGCTGGGTGTCGTCGCGCTATCTCACCAACACGAGCAGCGACGACGAAGGCGACTATGGCAACGGCAGCAGTTCCAACTCGTCGATCGGCCTGAGCTTCTCGTTCGGCAATGGCTACGGCGGACCGCGTGGCGGATTCCCCGGTGGCTACCCCGGCGATTATCCCGGTAACGGTAACGGCGGACCCGGCGGCATGAACGGCAACCAGAACCTCGTGTGCCTCGTCACCTTCTTCCAGGCGAGCCAGGTTCAGGCCGGCGCCGATGCCGACGTGCAGAGCGCCAGGGTCATGACCCGCGCTCAGGCCGAGCGGCTCGACCGTCCGAATGATCGCCGTGCGATCTTCGACTATGGCAGCAATCGACAGACCCGCGACACCTGCGAGTACCTCAACGACCTGAACTGAACGCAGCAGATGGTCCGAACAGCAGGGCGCCCTCACAGGGCGCCCTGTTTTATGGCTTGTGCCTGGCGGGCGAACGAACGGCTGCTGCTAGAGCAGCATGTCCATGAAAAGAGCCACGACCACGAGGATCATTGCGGTCGAAATGATTGCGGCGACGAGCAACTGCTTCGCCTGCGTCGCTTCCTGGGCGATTTCGTAGCGGATCAGGGCGCCGGGCTTCATGTCGGCGTGGGACAGATCGATATGCGCCATTCGAGCACACTCCTCAGGTGCGGAAGATTGTGCGCCGTATGACGCCCACCGGCGAGCAAGGCTTGGATTTGCCGTTAATTTAGTTCAAAGAGCGCGTGGCACCGGGACCGGAATCCGGTCTGCCGCGCCGCACCGCAAACAGTTTCGATTGTGCGAATGCTCCTGTCCCGACGTGCCTTTGTTATTGCTGGCTCCGCTGCTGCGCTGAGCGCCTGCTCGTCGGTACCGACAACGGCGCCGAAGATGAGTTCCGGCAACCGCTCGCCCGAAGTACTGACGCAGGACGCCATTGTCACCGCCATCAACGCCGCCCGCGCCGCCAACGGCGGCCATGCACCCTGGCGCTACAACACCGCGCTCGAAAAGGCGGCCCGCTCGCAGGCCGCGCTGATGGTCGAAAAGGATCAGCTGGCGCACGATCTCGGGGTCAAGCTGCGCGATCGCGTCGCTGCGGCCGGATACACCACGGCGGTGGGTGAGAACCTTGCTGGTGGCCAGCGCACGCTGGAGCAGGCGATCGAGGGCTGGCTCAATTCGCCCGGCCATCGCGCCACGCTGCTCAGCGACAAGTTCGTCGAGTTCGGGCTCGCCGTGCAGAGCGTGCCGGCCTCGCGCCAGAGCCGCTACGGCATCTACTGGTGCCTCATCGCCGGTGGTCCGTTCGAAGCCTGGCTGCAGAACGCCTGATCTAGGTGGTCGACAGCGTCCGGCGCACCGCATCGGACCAGCCGGCGAGCTTCTTCTTGCGCACCCCGGCATCCATCGACGGGTTGAACTGCCGGTCGAGCGCCCAGCGCTTGGCAAAGCCCTTCATGTCCGGCCACACACCAGCCTTGTAGCCGGCGAGCCATGCCGCACCGAGCGCCGTCGTCTCTAGAATGTTCGGCCGATCGACAGGCACATCGAGAATGTCGCTGAGGAACTGCATCGTCCAGTCCGACGCGACCATGCCGCCATCGACGCGCAGTACCGTATCGCGCGCACCCTTCCAGTCCTTGCGCATCGCCGACAGGAGATCCTGCGTCTGGTAGGCGACGGATTCGAGCGCCGCACGCGTCAGGTCGGATTTGCCCGTGTCGCGCGTCAGCCCGTAGATCGCGGCACGCGCATCGGTGTCCCACCACGGCGCGCCCAGACCCACAAAGGCCGGCACGAGGTAAACTTCGGACTTCGGGTTCGACGCCTTGGCCAGCGCGCCGGTATGCGATGCATCCTCGAACAGCCCGAGTTTGTCGCGCAGCCACTGGATCGAGGCGCCTGCCATGAAGATCGCGCCCTCGAGCGCATAGGTCGTTTTGCCATCGAGCCGATAGGCGACGGTGGTGAGCAGCCGGTTCTTCGACCGCACGATCTCGCTGCCGGTATTGAGCAGCGCGAAGCACCCCGTGCCATAGGTCGATTTCATCATGCCGGGGTTGAAGCACGCCTGCCCGATAGTGGCCGCCTGCTGATCACCGGCCGACCCGCGGATGGCGATCGCGGCGCCCAGCACGTCGCGCGTCGTCGTGCCGAAATCGTCGGCATTGTCCTTGACCTCCGGCAGCATCGCGCGCGGCACGCGAAACAGATCGAGCAACTCGTCGTCCCAGTCGCCGGTCTCGATGTTGTAGAGCAGCGTCCGCGAAGCGTTGCTCGCATCGGTCGCGTGCGTGGCGCCGTTGGTGAGCCGCCAGATCAGCCAACTGTCCACCGTACCAAAAGCCAGCTCGCCGCGTTCGGCACGCTTGCGCGCACCCTTCACATTGTCGAGGATCCAGCCGATCTTGGTGCCGGAGAAATATGGGTCGAGCAGCAGGCCGGTCTTGCGCGAAACGAGCCGCTCCTTGCCCGCCTTCTTGAGCTTCTCGCACACCGGCGCGGTGCGACGGTCCTGCCAGACGATGGCATGGTGGATCGCCTTGCCGGTTGCCCGGTCCCACACCACCGTAGTCTCGCGCTGGTTGGTGATGCCGATGGCAGCGATCTGCAATGCCGTGATGCCGGCCTTCTTCATCGCCGTCTTGCACGCCCACAGGCACGTCGCCCAGATCTCCTCCGGCACGTGCTCCACCCAGCCCGAAGCGGGGAAGTGCTGGGTGAACTCCATCTTGCCGATGCCCACGATCTGCTGCTGATCGTTGAACACGATGGCGCGGCTCGACGTCGTCCCCTGGTCGATGGCGAGCACGTAGCCGCTCATTTCTTTCGAGCCCCGAGGCGCTTCGCCATGTAGGCCTCGAGCCGTTCCTTGTCAGGCGCCCCGACGCGCAGGCCGATCTTGGTGCGCCGCCACAGCACGTCGTCGGCGGTGCGCGCCCATTCCTGCGCCATGAGATAGTCCACCTCGCGTGCCGTCAGATCGGCGCCGAAGGTTTCGCCCATGTCCTCGAGCCGTTGGGCCTCGGCCAGCATCGCCGACGCGCGCGTGCCATACTGGCGGACCAGCCGCCGCAGCAGCTTGTCGGGCAGGCGCGGATAGAGCCCGTTGAGCTTTTCCACCTGCGTCTCGAAACCGGTGGGCGGAAAGTCGCCCCCGGGCAGGGTGGAGCCCTGCGTCCACGCCTTGCGCTTTTCGCCGAGCATGCTCTCGATCTTCTCCACCGCATCCTCGGCGAGCTTCCGGTGTGTGGTCAACTTGCCACCGAATATGTTGAGCAGCGGCCCGCTGTCCTTGTCGCCCTCGAGCTTGAGCACATAGTCGCGCGTTGCTTCCTGCGCGGCGCTCGCATGATCGTCGAACAGCGGACGGACCCCGGAATAGGTCCACACGATGTCCTTCCAGCTCAGCGGCTTCTCGAAATATTCGCTCGCCGCATCGATGAGGTAGCGCGTCTCGGCTTCCGAGATCCGCACGTCGCGCGCGTCGCCCTTGTAGTCCTCGTCGGTGGTGCCGATCAGCGTGTAGTCCCGCTCGTAGGGGATCGCGAAGATGATCCGCTTGTCGGCATTCTGGAAGAAGTAAGCGCGGTCGTGGTCGAACAGCTTCTTGACGACGATATGGCTGCCTTTGACGAGCCGCACATTGTGTGCGTCGTTGTTGCCCAGCGTCTCCTGCAGCACGGTGTCGACCCACGGCCCGGCCGCGTTCACCAGCATGCGCGCCTTCACCGTGCCGCGCACCTTGCTGTCGACGTCGTACAGCTTGATCACCCAGATGCCGTCCTCGCGGGTCGCGGAACTCACCTTGGTCCGCGTCCGGATGATGGCGCCGCGATCGGCCGCATCGCGCGCCGTCAGCGCAACGAGGCGCGCATCGTCCACCCAGCAATCGGAATATTCGAAGCCCTTCGTGTAGCCGTGCTTCAGCGGCTTGCCGTAGGGGCTGGATTTGAGATCGATCGTCCGCGTCGCCGGCAGCAGCTTTCGCGTGCCGAGATAGTCGTAGATGAAAAGGCCCAGCCGCAGCAGCCAGGCCGGCCGCAGCCCCTTGTGGTGCGGCAGCACGAAGCGCATCGGGCTGATGATATGCGGCGCCATGGCCCACAGCACTTCGCGCTCGCGCAGCGCCTCGCGGACCAGCCGGAACTCGTAATGTTCGAGGTAACGCAGCCCGCCATGCACCAGCTTGGTGGCCGCCGATGACGTACCGGAGGCGAGATCGTCCATTTCGGCGAGCATGACGGAATAGCCGCGCCCCTGCGCGTCTCGCGCAATGCCGCAGCCGTTGACGCCCCCGCCGATGACGAAGACGTCGATGATGTTGTCGCGTGCCGCCATAATATCGTGCCGAACCCGGACGCTTCGTTATCGCTCCCTCGCGACACTGTCCACATGTCGCAAGTTCAACATTTGGTTCCGTGGCGCTTGACCGGGCTGGGGCAGGGGTGTCACTTCGCACGTCTCCCCCGAAAAGCCGCGCAATGCTGCAGATTTTCAACGTCGTCCTCCCGGTCTTCGGGCTGCTCGGGCTGGGCTATTTCGCCGTCCGCCTGCGGCTCTACCCCGCCGATGGCGTGCGCGGCCTTGTGGCATTCGTCAACAATTTCGCCACCCCCTGCCTCCTGTTCGGCGCGATGCTGACTTCGAACTTCGCCAGCACCTTCAACATCGCGATCATCGCCCCTTTCTATGCCGGTGCCCTGACATCGCTGTTCGTCGGCGCCTGGGTGGCGCGGCGATTCTTCGGCGACAGGCCTGGCGAGAGCGTCGCCTCGGGCTTTTCGGCCACCTTCAGCAACACCGTGCTGATCGGCATCCCGGTGCTGCAGCGGGCCTATGGGGATGCTGCCCTCCCCACCGTATTCTCCATCATCGCCCTGCACGCGCCGACGCTTATCACCATCGGCATGCTGGTGATGGAACTGAGCCGTCGCGACGGCGAGCCCATCGGCCGGGCGCTGGCCGTGGCGCTGATCCGTGTCGTGCGCAACCCGCTGCTGATCGCCGTGGCGCTTGGCCTCACCGGCAATCATTTCGGCATCGTTCTGCCGGAACCCGCAACCGCTTTCGTCAACTTCATGGCCGCTGCGGTGGTGCCGGTTGCATTGTTCGGCATCGGCGGCGCGCTCAACGAATATCGGCTCGGCGACAGTTGGGGGCTGGCACTCGCCATGTCCGTGTTCAAGCTGATCATCCACCCGATCATCGCCTATGTGCTCATGATCCATGTGCTGCACGTGCCGATGGAGTTCGCGCGCTACGGCATCCTGCTTGCTGCCATGCCGGCGGGCATCAACGTCTATGTCTTTGCGACCTACTACGACCGCAATACGCAGGTCGCGGCCAATACGATCCTCATCAGCACCATCCTGTCGGTGCTGACCATCACGGCGTGGCTCTACGTGCTTGGCACTTAGTCGGCAGCGGTGACGCTGACCGTCTCGGCCGGCATGGTGGGCGGTGCCGGATGGAATCTCGCCGGCAAAGCCGTGGCGACGTCGAACGCCGATGCCAGCCGCACATGCCCATCTGCCGGGCAGAGATTGGCCACGGGGTCGAAACCGATCCAGCCCAGCCCGTCGTCCCACACTTCGGCCCAGCCGCGGAATGCCGCGGGCTCGTCTTCGTCGGCCAGCACATAGCCGGTGACATAGCGGGCCGGCAGTCCAAGTGCGCGCGCCGCCCCGATGAAGCGATGCGCCGGCAGGCCCGCCGGTTCCGAATTGCGCTGGCTTTGCGACTGCCCATCCTGGCTCTGGCTTTGAGCTGTGCCGCCGATGCCGTTGTGGACGCGATCCATCAGTTCATGCAGCAGCGCGACGCCGCTGAGCTTGTCGAGTCCGTCGATCAATGCAGGGTCGGCTTTGGTCAGTGCCGTTGGCCGCCGATAGATCGCAGCCATAGGGTCGTGGTCGACGCGCCCGAGCACCCCGGCTTTGTCCGACGTCTCGACCAGGCCCTCGACGAGGATGGTGATATCGCCTTCCACCTTCGTGAAGTTCACCAGATGTGCGCGGTTGCCATAGGCATCGCGGAACACGGCCGCGCTGGCGATGCCGGGCATGTCGATGGACCAGCGCTCGACCTTTTGCTGCACCGTCGCCAGTGGCGTCATGAGCACATGCGCCAGCGCCCGGGCCGGATTGCCCAGCGAGTAGGTCAGTTCGTGGCGGACCGTGATGCGCATCAGTAGAAATTGTAGCTTTCGGCCATCGCCTCGGTGACCTCGTTGTTGCGCGCGATGAACTCGGTGAGGAACTCGTGCAGGCCGTAGGCGAAGATGCGGTCCATGCCGTTGCCCTCGAGCATCGCGGTGGTTGTTGCCGCGACCTCATGGGCCCGCGTGCGGGTGCCGTAAATCTCTTCGAGCATGTCGAGCGTCCGGTTGATCCAGCCCATGCAGAAGATCAGCGAACGGGGCATTTCGGGGCGAAGGATCAGGTAATCCGCAATGTTCCAGGCCTTGTAGCGGTCGTGATAGACGTGCCGGTAGCTGCGATGCGCCGAAGCGGCGCGCAGGATCAGCGTCCATTGCTGGATGTCCATGTCGCCCCCGATCAGGTCGGTGCGCGGCAGCAGCACATAGTACTTCATGTCGAGGATGCGCGCCGTATTGTCGGCCCGCTCGACGAAATTGCCGATCTGGCTGAAGGCATAGCCGTCGTCGCGCAGGAAGGTCGAGAGCAGGGCGCCGCGATAGCGGTGCGACACCTGCTTGACCCATTGCAGCAACTCGATCAGCCGGCTGCCGCTGATCTCGCGCGGATCGATTGCCGCGAATTCGAGCCACGCCGCATTGAGGCTTTCCCACATGTCGGTGGTCAGCGCCGTGCGCACCGATCGCGCATTGGTGCGTGCCCCGAGCAGGCAGGCCCGCACCGATGAGGGGTTGGTTTCGTCGAACAGCATGAACTGGCTGACGTTGGCCACGTCGGCGATGCTGTGCTTTTCCTTGAAGGCCTCGTCGACCTCGGCCGCCTGCAGCATCGAGACCAGATGCTCGCTCGAGCCGCCTTCGCGCCGCGAGGTCAGGCTCATGCGGTAACCGACCTCGAGCAGCCGGGCCATGTTCTCGGCCCGCTCGACATAGCGGCTGAGCCAGAACAGGTTCTGTGCGATCCGCCCGAGCATCAGTCCTCCAGCACCCAGGTATCCTTGGTGCCGCCACCCTGCGAAGAATTGACCACCAGCGAGCCCTCCTTGAGAGCCACGCGCGTCAGGCCGCCGGGCGTGATGCGCACCTGGTCGCCGACGAGCACATACGGGCGCAGATCGACATGCCGCGGCGCAACGCCGGATTTCACGTAAGTCGGGCAGGTGGAGAGCGCGAGTGTCGGCTGAACGATGTAATTGTCGGGCCGCGCCTTGATCTTCTCGCGGAACAGGTCGTGCATCTCCTTGGTCGAGGTCGGCCCGACCAGCATGCCGTAGCCGCCGGAACCGTGCACTTCCTTCACCACCAGTTCGGCGATGTGCTCGAGCACATAGGCGCGGTCGGATGCGTTGGTGCAGTTGTAGGTGGGTACGTTCTTGAGCAGCGCCTTCTCACCAAGATAGAACTCGATGATCTCGGGCACGAACGTATAGACCGCCTTGTCATCGGCGATGCCTGTACCCGGCGCATTGACCAGCGTCACATTGCCGGCGCGATAGGCATCGAACAGCCCCGGCACACCCAGCATGGAATCCGGCTTGAAGGTGAGCGGATCGAGATAGTCGTCGTCGATCCGGCGGTAGATGACGTCCACCCGCTTCGGGCCCGTCGTGGTCCGCATATAGACCTTGCCGCCATCGACGAAGAGATCCTGCCCCTCGCACAGCTCCGCGCCCATCTGGTCGGCGAGGAAAGAGTGCTCGAAATAGGCCGAATTGTAGATCCCCGGCGTCAGCACCGCGAGGGAAGGCGATGAGCCCGCCCCCGCCGGTGCGACGCTTTCGAGGGTCCGCCGCAGGTTTTCAGGATAGGTCTCGACCGGCGCGACCTTGAGCCGCTGGAACAGGTCGGGCGCAAGCTGGAGCATCGCTTCGCGATCCTCGAGCATGTAGCTGACGCCGGACGGTGTGCGCAGGTTGTCCTCAAGCACATACCAGTCCTCGGCGCCCACGCGCACCATGTCGACGCCGATGATGTGCGAATAGACGCCGCGCACCGGGTCGAGCCCCATCATTTCGGGGCAGAACGCCGAATTGTTGAGGATCAGCGCTTCCGGCACCCGGCCGGCACGCAGGATTTCCTGCCGGTGATAAATGTCGTGCAGGAACGCGTTCAGCGCTCGCACGCGCTGCTCGATGCCTTTGGTGAGCTTGCGCCACTCGATGGCCGAGATGATGCGCGGAATGATGTCGAACGGGATGAGCTTTTCGGTCCCCTCGTCGGACCCGTAAACCGCGAACGTGATCCCGAGGCGGCGGAAGATGCCTTCGGCATCCGATGCCATCAGGCCCATCGCGTCCGCCGGCTGTTCCTTAAGCCATTGATCGAGGATCAGATAGGGTTCGCGAACGGACCCGTCCGCATTCGTCATCTCGTCGAAAGGAAGAGGACCCGGCATTACTCCCAGCGCAAATTTCGGCTAACCCACTGCCTTGTCATTGCTGCATATTTGCGAGGGGTTCTGCAAGCCGCTAAGACGTGCCGCCCGGAGGAAGTTCATGCCCATCGAAATCCTGCAGACTCACAAGCTCCTCGCCAGTTGCGAAAAGGCGCTCGCCGAGCGCTTTACTGTCCACAAGCTGCACGAAGCAGCTGACCCTGACGCCCTCCTGACCAAAGTCAGGGACAATGTCAGGGGAATCGCCGGTGGCAATGTCGGCCCGCAACTCATGGACAAGCTGCCGCAGCTCGAAATCATCGCCAATTTTGGCGTCGGCTACGACACCATCGACACCAAGGCCGCCCGCGAACGCAACATCCGCGTCACCAACACCCCCAATGTGCTGAACGACGCCGTCGCCGAAATCACCATCGGCCTGATGATAGCGCTCGCCCGCCGCATCCCGCAGACCGACCAGTATGTGCGCCAAGGCAAATGGCCCGGCGGCGCCTATTCGCTGCTCACCGAACTCAACGGCAAGACTGTGGGCATTCTCGGCCTCGGTCGCATCGGCAAGGAAATCGCTGTCCGCGCGCAGGCTATGAAGATGCGCGTCGTTTACCACGGCCGCAAACGCCAGGCCGACGAACCCTTCGTCTACTACGACAAGCTCGTCGACATGGCGCGCGACAGCGACTGGCTAATCATCATCGCCCCCGGCGGCAAGGGCACCGAAAAGATCGTCGACCGGCAGGTGCTCGAGGCGCTGGGACCGGAAGGCTTCATCGTCAACATGGCGCGCGGCACGCTGATCGATGAGCCCGTGATGGTCGAGATGCTGCAGTCGGGCAAGCTCGGCGGCGCCGCGCTCGACGTCTTCGACAAGGAGCCGCAGGTCCCCGAGGCGCTGTTCGCCCTCGACAACGTGGTGCTGTCACCTCATCAGGGCAGCGCCACGCATCAGACGCGCGACAAGATGGGCGCGCTGGTGGTGGCCAATCTCGACGCCCATTTCGCGGGCGAGCCTCTGCCCAGCGCGGTGGTGTGAGCGATTGGCCGCCGGCCTTCTCATCTATCTCGCAGCGGGACTGATCGTCTTCTTCGATTGGGTGCCGACGCCGCTCAACCGCAACATCGAAGGCATGAGTTCCGCCGAGCGATTGCCCTCGACGCTCATCCACGGCGGCATCGGCATCGTGCTCGGCACCGCTTGCCTGCTCGGCTTCTGGCCCGCCTACTGGGTCGCCGCAATCTGGTACGCCGTCGTCTTCATCGCCGCGGTCCGCAACTGGTGGATACCGTATTTCACCGGGCGACCCGGCGGCGAAATCAGCCTCGAGGACTACGACAAGCACTACGCCGGCAACCCGCGCTTCTTCAGCCGCGGCGCCGGCCAGATCGTGCCCGATGTACAGCACACGCTGATCCATCTGGCCCTGCTGGCCGCCTGCCTGTCGGCGCTCTACGCGGCCCTGTAGGGGCGGAGCAACCTCATGCGCCGGCATGCGTTGCCGTGGCGAACGGCCATGCGCAGGGCGCAGTTGAGTTTTCGGCCGGGGCGCAGCATTTTGCGCGGCAAATCAGTGAGGCATGACATGCGGGAATGGTGGCGCGGCGCCGTAATCTATCAGGTCTATCCGCGCTCGTTTCAGGACAGCAACGGCGACGGTATCGGCGATCTTCCGGGCATCATGCGCCGGCTCGACCACATCGCTTCGCTCGGCGTCGATGCCGTGTGGCTGTCGCCGATCACGCAGTCGCCGCAGGCCGACATGGGCTACGATGTTTCCGACTACAAGGAAGTCGACCGCCTGTTCGGCAGCCTCGAGGATTTCGACGACCTGATCAAGCGCGCCCACGCGCTCGGTCTAAAGGTCATCATGGATCAGGTGGTCAGCCACACCTCGGATCAGCATCCGTGGTTCCGCGAGAGCCGCGTGAGCCGCAACAATTCGCGTGCCGACTGGTTCGTCTGGGCCGACCCCAAGCGCGACGGAACGCCGCCCAACAACTGGCCCTCGGTGTTCGGCGGCCGGGCCTGGGAGTGGAACCCCAAGCGCGGGCAATACTACTTCCACAATTTCCTCGCCGAGCAGCCGGACCTCAATTTCCACAATCCGGCGGTGCAGGATGCAGTCCTCGACGTGTTGCGCTTCTGGCTCGAGCGCGGCATCGACGGTTTTCGCCTCGACACCGTGAACTACTATTTCCACGACAAGCAGCTGCGCAACAATCCGCCGGCGCGCCGCCCCAAGCATCTGCCCTACGCGGTCAATCCGTACGACATGCAGGAGCACCGCTACGGCAAGAGCCAGCCG
Source organism: Devosia sp. (assembly GCA_040081185.1). Lineage (GTDB taxonomy): Bacteria > Pseudomonadota > Alphaproteobacteria > Rhizobiales > Devosiaceae > Devosia_A. The sequence goes on from JBEBHC010000018.1 coordinate 30,629, forward strand.
GAAAATGTCGGCTTCATGAAGCGCGTGCGGAAGCTGATGAACGAGTTCCCCGGCACCACCACGGTCGGCGAAGTCGGCGACAGCCACAAGGGGCTCGCGCTGATGGCCGAGTATACCGGCGGTGGCGACAAGCTGCATATGGCCTACACGTTCGACATGCTTGGCAATGAATTCACTGCCGAGCATTTCCGTTCGCGCATGCAGAAGTTCTTCGACGCCAGCAAGGACGGCTGGCCATGCTGGAGCTTCTCCAACCACGACGTCGATCGGCATGTGACGCGCTGGGCCAGGCACGCAATTGACCAGCAGGCGCTGGCCCGGCAGGCCGCGGCCATGGTGATCTCGCTCAAGGGCTCGATTTGCCTCTACCAGGGTGAGGAACTGGGCCTGCCGCAGGCCGACATCCTGTTCGAGGAATTGACCGATCCGCCCGGCATTCGCTTCTGGCCCGAATACAAGGGCCGCGACGGCGAGCGCACGCCCATTCCATGGGAGGAGGGCGAGGCGCCGAATGGCTTCACCGCAGGCAAGCCGTGGCTGCCGGTGAAGGCCGCCCATTCATCGCTGGCGGTGGCTGCGCAGGAGAAGGATCAGTCCTCCACGCTGCATTTCTATCGCAAGGTTCTGCAGTTCCGCCGCCAGCATGAGGCGCTGGTTGACGGCGACATCGAGTTCTTCAAGGTGGGTGAGCCGCTGCTCGCCTATCGCCGGAAGCAGGGCGACGACAGCCTCGTCTGCCTCTTCAACCTGTCGCCGGAGCCGATCAGGATTTCAGGCACCGGCGAGGCCGAAATCGTGCAGTCGCAGGAGGCGGTCCGCGAGAAGGCCAAGCTGACGCTCGGCGCAAACGGTTTTGCGTTTCTGTCGGAGATGCCAGGTACGGCGCCGCTGAACATCGACTTCAAGGGCCGCAGGACGCCGCGGGCGAAAGCGTGATGCCGGCGCGGGAGCCGAAGTTCCCGCGCCAATGGCGAGCGTTCAGCTGAGCGAAGTGCCGTCAGCCGGGATCTGCTCGAGTGTCGTTGGATCGAAATAGGCGATCTTCTGCGTGCCGTCCTTGTCGGTGACGTAGGCCTTCAGGCAGTCGCCGAACATGCCCAGCTGGGTCGCATCGACGCCGTCGGCGCGCAGTTGCGCAAGAATGCGGTTGCTGTCGCGCGCGAGGTCGATGTTCGACGAGGTCCCGCCGATGCAATAGGCGGTGCTCGATGGTGCAGCGATGCTCGGCACCGCCATTGCGCCGAAAGAGGCGAGGGCTACGACGCCGGCGGCGATAAAGGAAAGCTTGGTCATTTCAGTCTCCATAAGTGTTCGGGGAGGAACAAGCGGAGACTGCGCCCGGCCCACGACGCGAGCCAGTTACAAGCAGATGAAATGAGTGAATTCGGAGCAACGCGGCGGACAGGTTTCTCACGCCGCCGCGACTGGCATTCTACTGCACGCGTTCAAATGTCGTGGGGTCGTAATATTCCAGGTGTTCACCGTGCCCGTCGTCATCCCGTACGAAGGCGCGGAGGCAATTGTTCCACTGCCGGACGCCCGTGGCATCAACCCCGCGGTGGCGCAGCAGCTTGAGGTAGAGCGCATTCTCTTCGCTCTCGCTCAGCGTGTCGCCGAACTGCAGTTTGAAGGTGATCCCGGGCGTTGGCGGTATCGCGCAGTAGAGCGCGAATGACGGAGACGCGAGAAGGGTGAAGCCGGCGGCGAGCAACAGTGTTTTCATGGCTGACCGGGTGCCCGAAAGCTGTGACGCAATCATGGCGGTTCAGGTTGCGGGCAGGGCGGTTTCCACCAGCCGCGCCCAGTAGCTCACACCGGCCGGGATGATCGCGTCGTTGAAGTCGTAGGTGTCGCTGTGCAGCTCGCTCGTGGGGCCGTTTCCGAGCAGGATGTAGGCGCCCGGCTTCGCCTGCAGCATGTAGGCAAAATCTTCGCCGCCCATCGTCGCATCGATATTGCCGTCGACCCGCTCGACACCTGACACTGTCCGCGCGACGTCGGCCGCGAGCTCGGATTGCCGGGCGGCATTGATCGTAACCGGATAGCCGCGCGAATATGTGACACTGGCCTTGGCGCCGAACGCGGTGGCGATCGACTCCGCCACGCTTGCGATCTTGGCTTCGACCAGGTCGCGCACGTCCTCATCGAGCGAGCGCGCCGTGCCCACAAGGCGCACCGAACCCGGCATGATGTTGAACGCCGTTCCACCTTCGATCATGGTGACCGAAATCACCGCCTGCCGCATCGGATCGACATTGCGCGACACGATGCTCTGCAGCGCCACCACGACCTGGGCAGCAGCCAGCACCGCGTC
>JBEBHC010000287.1:0-2494 GCA_040081185.1 Devosia sp.
TGGTCCAACGGGTGGCGTCGCCCGCGGGCCGGGAGAACCTGGCTGCCGCATCAGCGCGGCAGCCGGGTTTTGGCGTCAGGAGCACAGGTCGTCGGTCGACGTATCAACGACGCTCAACACCACGTTGCCCCGTTTGCGGCCGGTCGCGACATAGGCATGCGCTTCGGCTGCCTCATCGAGCCGATAGGTCCGATCGATCACCGGCCGGAGTGCCCCCGACGCCGCAAGTTCGCCGAGATAGGCGATATCTGCCGCCGTGATCGCCGGCAGTGACGCGATGACGGACTTGCCGCTCGCCCTCGGCGGTTTGGTCAGGCCCATCGCGTCGGCAAGCGTGCCTTGCACGATGACAAGGCGACCGCCGGGATTGAGCACCCGGTCGCAGCGCGCGAACGACGTCGAGCCAGTGGTGTCGAAGATCACATCCCACTTCGTATCGCCGACGGCGAAGTCTCCGTGCTTGTAGTCGATCACGTCGCTTGCGCCGATGCTGCGCACGAGTTCGACATTGCCGGTGCTGGTGACGCCGGTGACATCGGCGCCCATATGCCGGGCAATCTGCACCGCAGCGGTTCCGATGCTGCCGGACGCACCGACGACGAGAACCTTCTCGCCTTGCTGGATCTTGGCGCGGCGTGCCAGCAGATCGAGCGCCGTCGTCGCACCGAAGCTCAGGCTTGCCGCCTCTTCGAACGTGAGATTGACCGGCTTGTGCGCAAGCAGCCCGTCCTCCGGCATGGTCCGGTATTCGGCGTGGCAGCCGAAGCGCGCGCCGGTGAAGCCGAACACCTCGTCACCGGCTTTGAACCGCGTCACATCGTGACCCACCGACTCGATTGTGCCTGCAAACTCGGTACCGAGGATCGGCTGCCTCGGACCGAACATACCGAACACCGGCCGGCCGAGAAAGCCGAAGCCGCCCGGCAGATGCAGACTCCGCGCGCGCCAGTCACCGGCACTGACGGTCGTGGCATGGATGCGCACGAGAACCTCGTGCTCCGCTGCGACGGGCCTGGCCACCTCGGCGAGCGAGACGACATCCGGCCCGCCGTAGCGGTGATAGACGACGGCTCGCATTTTCGATCGCGCTGAGACGGACGCTCGAGCGCGCCCGCGGGCCATGGGCGTATCGTTGAGATAGTGGTTCGGCTGGATGGCGACGGCGGGCTGGTTGGTGGTCATGGCGGTTCTCCTTGAGGGCAAAGCCTGGTTGCTGCGCCGGACGTCGCATTCGGTAGGGTGAAGATGTGCCGGCTAGATGTGCTTGCGGACATCCGCCAGCACTGAGAGCGCCGCGTCGACCACGAGGTCTGGACGGGCGAACTGGATGGCATGGCCGCTGTCGCGCGCGACGATCAAGCGGCCGTTGGAACTGAGCGCGGCCATCGCCGCCTGTGCCGCCGGCCAGTTCGGGATGTTGCTCATGCTGTCCTCGGCGGCGATCACCACCAGAGGCATCGAGCCGAGAGTCTCGCCGGTCAGGGCAGCATCGTCGGCAGAGCGTGCCAGTCCCTCCTGGGTCGTGGCGGCAATGGCGTTGGGCGCGGTCTGCGCGAGTGCAAGGCGAGTTGCCAGATCGGGCGGCACCAGGGGCTCGCCGACGAGGTTGCCGCCGAGCAGTCGAACGATGCCGAGCCGCCGCGCGACCGAATAGAGCATCGCTGTCGAGTTGAGCGAAGCGGCAAAAGCCGCGAAGTCATCGACGGCATCGACCTGCTCGCTGCGCGCATCGACGAGGACAATGCCGCCGACATCGGCAGGATGGTCGGCTGCGAACAGGCGCACGGTCTTGCCGGCCAGCGAATGGGCAACCAAAACATAGGGGCCGGGGACGCCGGCGTTCTCGAGCAGGGTATGAAGCTCCCGCGCGAGCTGGGATGGCGAACGCGGTTGCGGCCCGGGCTCGCTCCATCCCATGCCGGCGCGGTCGTAGCTGCAGACCCGGCTTGTCGCGGCCAGACTGGACTGGACGAGCACCCAGTCGAGCGAAGAGCCTCCCAGCCCCGCATCCAGGACGACGGTCCCGGCGCCTTCGCCGCGGCAATCGAGATGAAGCTTGTAGCCGCCCACATCGACGAAACGCCCGGCGGGTGGCTGCGACACCGTATCGCCGATGCCGGCGATCGCTTCGTAGGCGGCGCCGGTCGCGGCGAGGAGGGCAATCCCGACCAGCGCCCGACCGGCAGGGCGGGCGATCCACCGGAACGAGAAACGCGCGCGCCGCGATGCGGCGGGAGCAAGGTCGAGGTCGAGTTTGTTGGCGGTCGTAGTCATCTGGCGTCCCCATCTGTTGGTGACGCCGTTATGCGGCCGTCCAAGCCGCAGCGATTGAACGCAGGGGCTGAAGAAAGGTCAGGCGGTTTCGCGCGACGACTGTACGGAATCCTGGATGCGCGCGCCGCTCGGAGCCATGCCGAACATCCGGCGGCAGGTCCGCGACAGGTGAGCGGAATCGGCAAAGTTGGCGGCGTGAGCCGCCTCGGTCCACGACGCG
>JBEBHC010000288.1:0-2480 GCA_040081185.1 Devosia sp.
TGCGTTCAGCGTCCCGTGATGCAGCGACACATCCTTGAGCCCACCCAGCGCATGGCTCAGCGAGTGCACCGCACCCAGCCCCTTCTGGAAGCTGAGCCCACCCATCAGCGCGCCCATCATCATCTCGCCACGCGCCGCGATATCGCTGCCCTGCGCGACGGCCCGTTCCAGGCTCCGCCAGATGCGCCCCGCGCCGTCTAGCGCAATCGCCTCTGCCACCGGGTTGTCGCGCGGCGAACAGAACGTCTCGATGCAATGGCTCAGCGCATCGAGCCCTGTCGCCGCCGTCAGCATTGGCGGCAATCCCAGCGTCAGTTCCGGATCGCAGATCGCACGCTTCGGGATCAGGTACGGCGAGATGATCCCGAGCTTCCGCCCGTCATCGAGCGTCAGCAGCGCCGCCCGCCCCACTTCCGCACCGGTCCCTGCCGTCGTCGGGATGGCGATGATCGGCGCGACCTTTGCGGTGATGCGCGCCAGTCCGCCATAGATCACGGCATACTGCTCCAGTGCGCCCTCATGGGTCGCGAGAAGCGCCACACCCTTGGCGAGATCGATCGGAGAGCCGCCGCCCAGCGCCACGACCCCGTCGCAGCCCTCGGCACGATACACAGCCAGCGCCGCTTTCACCGCGCTCTCGGTCGGATTGGGTGGCGTCTCCGCAAATACCGGCGACCCGTCTGGCAGAAGCGCCTGTGCTCGCTCCCCCAGCCCTACCGCCATCACGCCTTTGTCCGCAACCAGCAGCGGCCGCTTCAGCCCGAGCTCTGCCACAGCGTCCTTTAGTGTCGCCAGGACTCCGGCCCCGATATCGATCGTCGTAAGATAGGTGATGCGCGCCATATGGTCCTCCGTGCGGCGCACTAACCATGCCGAACCCTCGGTCGTCACTCCCTGCTGCGAGCCGAAAGTGCCACGAAGCGAGGCAGCTTGCCCGCAGTCCTCGGCTCCCCTATACACCCGGCCATTCACCGCGGCCTTGAACCGCAGCTGGATGGACATGATGAACCTGAACTCGCTTGATATCCCCAAGCGCCCCGAGGACACGCGCGTCGTTGTCGCGATGTCGGGCGGCGTCGACAGCTCCGTAGTCGCCGGCCTTCTTGCCCGGCAGGGCTACGACGTCGTGGGCGTCACCCTCCAGCTTTACGATCACGGCGAAGCGACGCACCGCAAGGGCGCCTGCTGCGCCGGCCAGGACATTCACGACGCGCGTCGCGTCGCCGCTGCGCTCAACATCCCCCACTACGTTCTCGACTACGAAGAGCGGTTCAAGAACGCCGTCATCGAGCCCTTCGCCAATGCCTACCGGCAGGGCGAGACGCCCGTGCCCTGCATCGCCTGCAACCAGTCGGTGAAGTTCGTCGACCTCATGGAGGTCGCACAGGATCTAGGCGCCGATGTCCTCGCCACCGGCCACTACGTCCAGTCGCGCCTCGAGAACGGCAAGCGCCGTCTCTACCGGCCCGCCGATGCGTCGCGCGATCAGTCCTACTTCCTCTTCGCCACCACCGATGCGCAGCTCGATTTTCTGCGCTTTCCGCTTGGCGGCATGAACAAGCCCGAGGTGCGCGAGCTCGCCCGCGAATTTGGGCTCGAGATCGCCGACAAGCACGACAGCCAGGACATCTGCTTCGTGCCGCAGGGCAAGTACGCCGACGTCATCCGCCGCATGCACCCCGAAGCGCTCGCCGGCGGGGAGATCGTTCACCTCGATGGCCGCGTGCTCGGCACGCATGAGGGCATCGTCAACTACACCATCGGCCAGCGGAAGGGTCTCGGCATCGCCGCCGCCGAGCCACTTTATGTCGTCAAGCTCGACCACAAGACCGGCCGCGTCATCGTCGGTCCGCGCGAAGCGCTGATGACCAAGACCGTGCGCCTACGCGACGTGAACTGGCTCGGGGACGAGGCGCTCACGCAACTCGCCTCCGGCAACGGCGCACCCATCGAAGTGAAAGTCCGCTCCACCCGCCCGCCCCAGTCGGGCGCGCTGCACATGACCAACGGCGAAATCTTCGTCACCCTGTTCGCCGGCGAATACGGCATCTCACCCGGCCAGGCCTGCGTGTTCTACGCCGACGACACCGACCAGACCGAAGTCCTCGGCGGCGGATTTATCGCAGAAGCCGTGCCCGAAGTGTTCGGCCGCGTCGCCTAGTTCGCCGCGCTGCTCGCCGCAGCCTCGCTCGAACTCAGCGCCGCGTCCCGCGCCTCGCGCAGCCCGGCATAATTGGCGACGCCGCCCGAAATGGCGCCGATGATCATAGTCACCGCCAGCGCCCCCAGCACCAGGATCAGGATCCGTGTCGGGTTCAGCGTGAACGGCGATTGCGGCGGGGGCGGATTATTCTCGGTCATGCCAAGGATTTAGGCTCACCGCGCGTCTGATGGAAGACACAAGCTTCCACGGAGGCCCTCATGGCCGCCCAGACCGCCGATTTCCCCCTGCCCGACCCCGTTTCCGCCCTCGCGGACGC
>JBEBHC010000289.1:0-2473 GCA_040081185.1 Devosia sp.
TAAAGCCGAGCGAGGACGGAGCCGATGGAGAAGCGTGGCGATTCGCCCGCCCTTTGCATGACCGCACACCTGGAAATTACCGATACGCACATCCAAGACGCGATCACCCATGCCGTGCAGAATGTCTGTCGGGTGCTGGTGCATCATGAAGCGCGCTTGGTCGAACGACTGTCCGCGGAAGCTGTCGAGGCGTCCCAGGCCAAGATCGAAGTCATGGGCAACGTCGGCTTCGTCGGCGACATCGACGGCATTGTTTACCTGTGCATGTGTGAAGAATTCGCGGCGTATGCCGTGGGTGAGATCCTCGGCATGAGTCCGGCGGAGGTGCAAGGCGAGGGGCCGGGCGTGTTGAAGGATGCCATCGGTGAAGTCACCAACATGACGGTCGGCGGATTTAAGAATGCGCTCTGCGACCTGGGTTTTCCCTGCAAGCTGACCCTTCCGACGATCGTGCGGGGCCAGAAGCTCAAAGCGGGCGCGATCAAAGGAGCCTCGCGCCATGTTTTCCGTTTCGAATGCAGCGGACGTCCGTTGATTGCGGATATTCAGCTGAAGCACGATTGAGTCACGGGCGTTGGAGGGAAAGGGCCGAGTGAGAGCGCGAGGTTATCGCGTCGCGGTCGCTGCGGGCACCAGGGCGCGTGCTGGAGCATCGGGATCAGAGGGGGTTTTGCGGTTTCGCGGCCGGCCGATTCCTAAACGGGATTCGCCGGGAGTTTTTCCGAACGGTGATAGGCATACGCACAGGCCAGAGAGAGGGCGGTCAGCACGTGCCAGAGGGCGTGACCTTGGAGCCACGCGTCGGGACCGCTGAATTTTTTGGCGACATCGAGTTGGCGGCAGACGATTGCGGCGACGAGGGCGAGGGTCGACCAGACCAGCCAACGAAAACGCAAGGTGCCGCGTGCGAGCACTGCATCCACCAGCGCTCCAGCCGTTGTGATGAGAATCAGCGTTTTGAGCACCGTGCCGGAAGACATCGACCACTTGAAGCGATAGAGCAGGTAGGCCGTGACGACGACAAGACCCACGAGGATCGTCCAGAGGGGGATCGTGTGCGGAGGGGCCGAGGGTGCTAACCGGCGCAGCCGCCGCCCCAAACTTATGGCAATGCAGACGAGCAGCGGCGGATACATGGATGCGACGTCGAGTTGCTGACCCCATCGCGTAAGCGAAGCGTGGTAAAATCCGCTCCCAAAACCGAGCAAACAACAGGCGGCACCGAAGAGCAGACTCATGGCCGGAGTGGCGATCACGTAACCATCGTCCGGGGAGGTCGGGCGGCGGAGGTCGCGGCAGCCGAGGGCGAGGGCGTAAAACCCGACCACGACGAACGCCAGATTCGACCATGTGTTGGCGCGGGTGCGAAACAGATGCTCGGCATAAATTCGCTCCGCGTAGGATGGCTGCCGGAGTTCGCGGCTTTCGAGCCAGCCGGTCCAGATGGATTTACCCTAGGGCCTGTTAACACTAATTGATTTCGGTGCTCCTTTCTGCCAAGAGATTGGAGATGGAGCTGACGAAAGATCATTTGCGGAGAGTCGAGGATTGCCTGCCGGTGGAGCGCGGGAACGTCAGCATGGAGATGCTGACGTTTTTGAACGCGGTGCTGTATGTGGCGGAGAATGGCTGCAAATGGCGGCGGCTGCCGGAGCGCTTCGGTAACTGGCACACGATCTACACGCGCATGAATCGATGGAGTAAGAGCGGGGTATGGGACCGGGTGTTTGCGCGGCTGCAGCAAGAGGGCTTGGTGCTGGTTGAGCTGAAGATCGTTTCGCTGGACAGCACGAGTGCCAAGGTTCATCCCGACGGCACGGGCGCAGAGAAAAAAACGGTCCGCAGGCGATCGGAAAATCACGAGGAGGCTGGAACACCAAGATTCATCTGGTTGCCGCGGATGATGTTCGCGCCATCGGCTTCCGCCTCTCACCAGGCCAAAACGGCGATGGACCCGAAGGCCGCGAACTGATCGGCGAGCTGGGCTGCCCGTCCGATGGCTGCGCTCTGGCCATGGACATGGCCTACGAGGGCGACGAAACCCGCGGCCTCGCCACCTTGCTGGGCTTCAAACCGGTGGTCCCGCCCAATCCGCAGCGCCTCAAACCTTGGCGGCTCGATAAAAAACTCTACCGCGAACGCAATCATGTCGAGCGACTCTTCCGCCGGCTCAAAGGCTTTCGTCGCGTATTTACCCGCTACGACAAACTCGACGCGCTCTTTCGCGCCTTCGTCACTTTCGCGCTTATCTGGCTTGTTCTTAAATAGTGTTAACAGGCCCTAGTGGAGAAATTGTATGCGGCGATTCAGGCGATGCCGGAATTTGACCGGGCACTGGTGCTGCTGAAGCTCGACGGACTGGCTTATCGGGAGATCGCCGAAGTGACGGGACTGACCGAAAACCACGTCGGCGTGGCGTTGACGCGAGCGCGTCAACGGCTCGCCGACCTCATGAAAGGAATCACCGATGAAC
>JBEBHC010000019.1:0-32743 GCA_040081185.1 Devosia sp.
CCCGAGATCGAAGTAGACGTTGTTCGTCGCACCGAAGGTCACGGCTGCGCTGAGCTTGCCTTCCTGTGCGCCAAAAATCGCTGCAGCGACACGTGCGCGGTTCTCTGCGGCAATCCCGTTCACGGCCGATAGCGCGGCGCCGTCGCTGTTCAGCGTGACGTTGGCCAGAGGGAGCTTGAAACGATCGGCGATTTCCTTGATCGGGCGGAAAGCCGCGCGCAACTCTTCGATCTGGTCCTGAACGTCGGTGTATTCGGCCTTGGCGGCTTCAAGCGCGAGACGCGTTGCGATGTCGGCCTTGGCCTCATCGAACGTTACCGGCCCGCCCGGCTGAATGTCCGTGACCGCGACGAGACGGCGGCTTCCGATGCCTGCAATGACAGTGAAGTCACCGGCCCTGGCGAGGCCGAAGGCGGCATCGCCGAGGGCAGGGTCGGTTACCTCGGCTTTGCTGAGGGTACCGAGATCAGTCGCCGTGAGGCCGGACTCCTTCAGTGCATCCTCAAAGCTTGTGCCTGCATCGCGCTTGATCTCAAACCAGCGCGCCGTGCCCTCGGTGGGCATGGAGACCTGCTGGATGTGGCGCTTTTCAATCTTGACCAACTGATCCTTGGTCCGATCGTACTCGGCCTTGACCTGTTCGTCGGTCGGTACGCGCTGCGCCGCAAGAATGTCCGGCGTGAAGACCAGCACATCGGCGGTGCGCGCTTCGAGCGTGCGGAATTCCGTCTGGTGCTCCTTGAGGTACGCGGCGAGCTCATCCTCGGTTGGCACAGCCACGGGGTCGATGCTGGCGGCATCGAGCGTGAAGTATTCGATGATGCGCTTGTCGTTGGCGTAGTGGTTCACGAGGTCCCGCGCCGTCTGCGACGTGTAACTTCCGCCCAGCAGTCCGGTCTCGAACTGGTCGCGCCGCGCCTGGCGGCGCTCGAGCTCGACATACTCGGCCTCGGTGTAGCCCGAGGACTGCAGGACCTGGTTGAAGATATCGCGATCGAAGCGGCCGAGCATCGAGAAGAAGTTCGAGTTCGACTGGATGATGTCGCGCAGTTTGGCATCCGACACGCCGAGGCCCAGCTTGTTCGTCGTCTGGCCGATGGCAGCTTCCGTCGCGAGGCCGGAAATGACGGTGGAAGGAATGCCCATCTGCAGCGCCTGTTCAGCGGTCGGCGTGTAGCCGAGCTGATTTGCGACCGAGTTGATCTGCTGCTGGTAAGCGCGCGAGAATTCCTGCGTGGTGATGTCTTCGCTACCGACGCGGGCGACGACGTTGGAACCGAAATCGAAGATCACGTTAGAAATGCCGAAGCCGGCGAGCCCGATAATCAGGAACACGCCGACAATCTTGCCGATCCAGGTGCGGCCAAGCCGGCGAAGCGCGTCGAGCATTTAGGGGTGGTCCAAGCGTGAAATTTCGGCTTTGAGGGGTTATGGCAATCTCCACTGCCGCGCAAGGGGAAGGAAAGCCGCCAAGTGGCTCAAAACATTACACCGCTGATCGCCGGAAACTGGAAAATGAACGGTCTGCGGGCATCTTTACTAGAGGTAGAGAAACTTGCCGGCCTGCTCGGAAAGGCTCCCGCACCGCGTTGCGCTATCGCTATTTGCCCTCCTGCTACGCTTCTTGCCCCGCTGAACCGGGTTGCGGCACCGGCGGGGATAGCGCTGGGGGGGCAGGACTGCCACCCGGCCCCCAACGGCGCCCATACCGGGGATTTGAGCGCGGCGATGCTGGCCGATGCCGGGGCGACCTACGTGATCGTCGGCCATTCCGAGCGGCGCGCCGACCATGGCGAAACCGATGAACTCGTCCGCGCCAAGGCCATGGCCGCGCTGGCGGCGGGGCTAACGCCGATCATCTGTGTCGGCGAGACGCGTGGCGAACGCGAAGCGGGGCAGGCGGAGAGCGTCGTGTCGCGACAACTCGCGGCGTCGGTCCCGGACGAGGCAGCCAGTGAGGATGTGGTCGTCGCCTATGAGCCGGTGTGGGCGATCGGGACCGGCTTGACGCCGACCAATGCCGATATCGAGGCGATGCATAAGTCGCTGCGGAAGCAGCTCATTTCGCGCTTCGCGGGGCAGGGCGAGACGATCCGCCTGCTTTATGGCGGGTCGTTGAAGCCGGCCAATGCCGCCGAAATCCTGGCCATCCAGGACGTGAACGGCGGGCTGGTCGGTGGGGCGAGCCTCTTGGCGGACGACTTCTTCGCCATTATCTCGGCGGCATAGCTTCACTGTAGGGCCAAACAACCGGCGCAACCGGCTGGCAATTGCTCTGTGACGCGTGTATGACGCGCCCGAACTCGACAGGCCTTTTGTATGCAAAACGTCCTTCTCGTCGCCTATCTGCTGATCGTCCTCGCACTGATCGCCGTCATCCTGCTGCAGCGCTCCGAAGGCGGTGGCCTCGGCATGGGCGGCAACGCCGGCGGGCTGATGACCGTGCGCGGTTCGGCGAACCTGCTGACCCGTACCACCGGTATTCTCGCCGCGCTGTTCTTTGCGACCGCGATCGGCCTGACCATCCTTTCCGAACTCGACCGCGGCACCGACAGCATTCTGGACACGTCCGGGACGGCAGCCGGTACCGACGCGGCCAGCCAGCCGTCCAACGTGCTTGACGCGTTGCAGGCACTGCAGCCGGCAGACGCCGCTCCCGCGGCATCGACCGAGGCGCCCGCAGCATCGAGCGCTGCCACCGACCCTGGCCTCGCCATTCCGGCACCGGCGACGCCGGCTGAAAGCTCCGCGCCGCCCGAAAGCAGCAGCGCGGCCCAGTAACCGCCAGGCGGATCGAACACCGGAAGGGGATGGAAACATCCCCTTCTTCTTTTTGAGGGCGGGCCATTTGGGGCGGCTGGACCTCAACAACAGATTTGACCACGGGTTCACGCGACGGGCGCCGCGCCGGACCTTCCGAATCAGAACGACGCCCCCTTAAGGTGAAGGCCCATGGCTCGGTACGTTTTCATCACCGGCGGCGTGGTTTCCTCTTTGGGCAAAGGTCTCGCGTCTGCGGCGCTCGGCGCTGTCTTGCAGGCACGTGGCTATAAGGTCCGGCTCAGGAAGCTCGACCCCTATCTCAATGTCGATCCCGGCACGATGTCGCCGACCCAGCACGGCGAGGTGTTCGTCACCGATGACGGGGCGGAGACCGATCTCGACCTCGGGCACTACGAGCGCTTCACCGGGCGGCACGCCAACAAGCGCGACAACATCACGACCGGCCGGATCTATTCCGACCTTATCGCCAAGGAGCGCAAAGGCGAGTTCCTGGGCGCCACCGTGCAGGTGATCCCGCACGTCACCGACGCCATCAAGGACTTCATCCGAGAGGGCAATGACGATTTCGACTTCGTTCTGGTCGAGGTCGGCGGCACCGTCGGCGACATCGAGGGTCTGCCGTTCTTCGAGGCCATCCGCCAGTTCGGTAACGACCTGCCGCGTCACCACGCGGTCTATGTCCATCTGACGCTGATGCCGTTCATCCCGAGCGCCGGCGAGTTGAAGACGAAACCGACCCAGCACTCGGTGGCAACCCTGCGCTCCATCGGCATTTCGCCCGATATCCTCTTGGTGCGCTGCGACCGGCCGATTCCGCATGGCGAGCGCAAGAAGCTGGCTTTGTTCTGCAACGTGCGCGAAAGCGCCGTGATCCAGGGCCTCGATGTCGCAACGATCTATGATGTGCCGCTCGCCTATCACAAGGAAGGGCTGGACCGCGAAGTCCTCGCCGCCTTCGGCATCACAGATGCCAAGGAGCCCGACCTGACGCAGTGGCGCGATGTGTCGTCCCGGCTCCACAACCCCGAGGGCGAGGTCAACATCGCCATCGTGGGCAAATATACGGGGCTCAAGGACGCTTATAAGTCGCTCAGCGAAGCGCTGGTGCATGGCGGCATCGCGAACCGGGTGAAGGTCAACCTCAACTGGATCGACAGCGAGATCTTCGAGCGCGAAGACCCCGCGCCCTATCTCGAGCATATCCACGGCATCCTGGTTCCCGGCGGCTTCGGCGAGCGCGGCTCTGGCGGGAAGATCCAGGCGGCGCGCTTCGCCCGCACCAAGGACGTTCCCTATTTCGGCATCTGCTTCGGTATGCAGATGGCCTGCATAGAAGCCGCGCGGAACACGGCCGGCATCCCGAAAGCCAATTCTACCGAGTTCGGCCCCACCAAGGAGCCGATCGTCGGCATCATGACCGAGTGGACCAAGGGCAACGAGAAAGAGACGCGGGCCAAAGAGGGCGACCTCGGCGGCACAATGCGGCTCGGCTCTTATCCAGCCCAGCTCACCCGCGGCTCCCGTGTGGCCGACATCTACGGCACGACGCACATCGAAGAGCGCCACCGCCACCGGTACGAGGTGAATACCAATTATCGCAAGCGGCTCGAAGCGGCGGGCCTGCTGTTCTCCGGCATGTCACCGGATGGGACGCTGCCCGAGATCGTCGAGCGCACCGACCATCCGTGGTTCATCGGCGTGCAATTCCACCCGGAGTTGAAGAGCAAGCCGTTCGAGCCGCATCCGCTGTTCGCCAGTTTCATCGAAGCGGCCAAGGCGCAGAGTCGGCTGGTTTAGGCGCGCTTGACCGAGAGACGTCGCACCATAGAGTGGTGACATGACCTCCTTTCCCATCATCTCACTCGCATTGTTCGAAGCCGCCGATACAGCGGGGCGCGCCGCTATCGCGGCGGAGGTCGATCGCATTTGCCGGACGACGGGCTTCCTCGCGATCGCCGATCACGGCGTACCGCTAGAGACCATCGACGCGGCATGGACCAAGGCGAAAGAATTCTTCGATCTGCCGGCCGACATCAAGCAGCGGGCCAAGGCGCCGTTCCCGGGCTACCCTTATGGCTATCTCGGGCCCAACAGCGAGGCACTTGCCGCGTCGCGGGGCGTCGCCACGCCGCCCGACCTGAAGGAAAGCTTTAATGGCGGACCGCTCTCGGTGCCTGCGGGGCTAACGGACAAGGATGCACTGAGCTTTTGCTATGCCGAGACGATCTGGCCGGACGCACCAGCAGGGTTCAAGCGGGCCTGGCAAGCCTATTACGGCGAGATGGAGCGGCTGGCCGCGCGCATCATGGTGCTGTTCGCGGCAGCGCTGAAGCTGCCGGATGACTACTTTGCCCGCTACATCGACGCGCCGATCTCTGCCCTCCGCGCCCTCAACTATCCCGAACAGCGTGTCGCGCCGCAGAGCGGGCAGATGCGGGCAGGGGCGCATTCGGACTATGGCAGCCTGACGATCCTGTTGCCCCAGGCTGGCTCGAAGGGCCTCCAGATCGAGCGGCCGGGCGGCGAGTGGATCGACGTGCCGCCGGTGCCCAGTGCTTTCGTCATCAATATCGGTGACCTGATGGCGCGCTGGACCAACGATCGATGGGTTTCCACCGTGCATCGCGTGGTGAACCCGGCGAACCCGGATGAGGCGCGCGCCCGCCGGCAGAGCTTTGCCTATTTCCACCAGCCAAACTGGTTCGCCGAGATCACCTCGCTGGTCGCAGATGAAGCACCCAAATATGAGCCAGTGCTGTCCGGTCCTTATCTTATGGGCAAGTTCAAATCGACGGTGAAATGATGGCCGACATTGTCTCGCTCAGCAAAGCCCGCAAGACCAGGGCCAAGGCCGACAAGGAAGCGACCGCCGCCGCGAACCGGGCCAAGTTCGGGATGGGCAAGGCGGAAAAGGACAAGCTGAAGGCCGAGAAGTCGATCACGGAAAAGATGATCGACGCGCACAAGCGCGACGGCTAATGCGGCCGTTCACCCACTTCCAGGACCAACCTAATGACTTCGCTTTCGGATTTTCGGCCACCCGCCTGCTCGGCGGCGAGGAAAACCTTTCGACCTACGCCGGCAAGGTCGTTCTGGTCGTGAACGTCGCCAGCGGCTGCGGGTTCACCCCGCAATACGAGGGGCTCGAAAAGCTCTGGCGCGAGTATGGCGATCGCGGACTGGTGGTGCTGGGTTTTCCCTGCAACCAGTTCGGCGAACAGGAATCCGGTTCGGCCACCGAGATCGCCGAGTTCTGCAAGACGATGTACGACGTGACGTTTCCGCTGTTCGCCAAGATCGACGTCAACGGCGACGACGCCCACCCGCTCTACAAGTGGCTGAGTGAAGCAGCGCCAGGATTGCTCGGCTTCAACAGCATCAAGTGGAACTTCACCAAGTTCCTGATCGCCCGCGACGGCACCACCGTCAGACGCTTCGGCACCGACGTCGAGCCTGCCGCGATGGCTCGCGACATCGAAGCTGCGCTGGAAAAACAACGGGCCGCCTGAGCAGCCCGTCGCCAAGTTCAAAGGCTGCCGACCAGCATCGGCTGCTCGGACCAGACCGCCGGGAACATCGTCCGCAGGGCGTCAACCTTTGGAATGTCGTTGATGGCGATGTAGGGGTAGGTCGGGTTCAGCGTCAGGAAATCCTGATGGTACTGCTCGGCGGCGTAGAACTTGTCGAGCGGCTCGAGCGTCGTGACGATCGGCTCGGGATAGACCTTTGCGGCATTGAGCTGGGCGATATAGGCCGCGACCATCTGCTTCTCTGCATCCGACTGGTAGAACACAGTCGAGCGATACTGCGTGCCGTGATCCGGCCCCTGGTAGTTCAACTGCGTCGGGTTGTGGGCCACGGAGAAGTAGATCTGCAGCAGTTGGCCGTAGGTCACGACCTTTGGGTCATAGGTCACCTGAACGCTCTCGGCATGGCCAGTCTGGCCGGTGCCGACAATCTCGTAATGCGCCGCATCTGCAGGGCCGCCGGCATAGCCTGACACGGCGTCCTTGACGCCCTTCACGTGCTGGAAGACGCCCTGCACGCCCCAGAAGCAGCCACCGGCGAATACCGCAACGGCACTGTCGCCGGATGAGGGAAGATCGACCGCCGGGGCAGGGATGACAACGGGCTCCTCGGCTGCTCCTGCAGTGCCGCGCCACAGGCCGAACAGCGCGACGGGAACCAGCAGCGCGACGGCAGCGGTTTTGGCGAAGCGGGCGAGGCCGCTCGAAATCGTGGTGCTCATGGATGCTCCCTGGCGCTTGGCGCCTTAGATTCGTGATCCCTTATGTGGCCGCTATCGAACGAAAATCCAGCGGCTGTTGCGGCCTTGTGATCGGCTTTTGCTTTGCCGTGAAGACTGGATGACCGATCGCCTGCTTGCGCCGAGGGTAGGTACGGCAAACCAGGCCGGCGAGTTCTGGCGGCAGCGGTTGCCGTGCCAAAAAAGGCACGCTGCCCCTTCCGAATGTCATGCCCAATGGCTAGGAATGGCCCGGAAATCAGCCAAACGCAGAGGGATTCCCCATGTCCGCGATCATCGACGTCACCGGCCGCCAGGTCTTCGACAGCCGTGGCAACCCGACGGTCGAGGTGGACGTCATCCTCGACGACGGCTCGTTCGGCCGCGCAATTGTCCCTTCAGGTGCTTCGACCGGCGCACATGAGGCTGTCGAGCTGCGTGATGGTGGCAAAGCCTTCCTCGGCAAGGGCGTGACCAAGGCGGTCGATTTCGTGAACACCGAAATCTACAGCGAGGTCGAGGGGCTCGACGCGCTGGACCAGATCAGCGTCGACCGCGCCATGATCGAACTCGACGGCACACCGAACAAGGGCCGGCTCGGCGCCAACGCTATTCTCGGCGTGTCGCTGGCCGTGGCCAAGGCGGCGGCCGAGAGCTCGGACCTGCCGCTCTACAAATATCTCGGCGGCCCCAACGCGCATATCCTGCCGGTTCCGATGATGAACATCATCAATGGCGGGGCACACGCCGACAACCCGATCGACATGCAGGAATTCATGATCCTGCCGGTGGGTGCCGAGAGCATCGCCCACGCCGTGCAGATTGGCGCAGAGGTGTTCCACACGCTCAAGAAGGCGTTGCACAAGGACGGCCACAACACCGCCGTTGGCGATGAGGGCGGCTTTGCGCCGAACCTGAAATCCGCGGAAGCGGCTCTCGACTATGTCGTGAAATCCATCAAGGCGGCGGGTTACGAGCCGGGCAGGGATGTCTATCTTGGGCTCGACTGTGCCTCGACCGAGTATTTCAAAGCCGGCAAGTACGAGGTGGAGGGCGAGGGCAAATCGCTGTCCTCAGCCGACAACGTGAAGTTCCTCGCCGGGCTGGCGGACAAGTTCCCGATCGTCAGCATCGAAGACGGTATGGCCGAAGACGATTGGGATGGCTGGAAGGCGCTGACCGAAGCGCTCGGCGGCAAGGTGCAGCTGGTCGGCGACGACCTTTTCGTTACCAACACCACGCGCCTGCGGGACGGCATCAAGATGGGCGTCGCCAACTCGATCCTGGTCAAGGTCAACCAGATCGGCACACTGTCCGAGACGCTCGACGCGGTCGATATGGCGCACCGCGCCGCCTACACGTCAGTGATGAGCCACCGCTCAGGAGAGACCGAGGATTCCACCATCGCCGACCTTGCCGTGGCCTGCGGCTGCGGCCAGATCAAGACAGGCTCCCTCAGCCGCTCCGACCGCATCGCCAAGTACAACCAGCTGATCCGGATTGAGGAAATGCTCGGCTCGAGCGCAAAGTACGCGGGCAGGGAGGCATTCCGGGCACTGCGCTAGTATCCATTTAGGGGGGACAGATGTTCATCGGCCATATTGCGGCGGCGGAGGCACTGCACGCCATCGTCCCTGAGGTTCCGACCTGGATCAGTCTCGTCGGCGTCGGATTTCCTGACCTGGTTTGGGGTGTAACGATCCTGGCCGGGATCGAGCGCACTAAAATGGGCGCCTCCCCACTGCAGCGCGATATCGTCTTCTCGCATTATCCGTATTCGCACTCCCTCGTGTTGACCAATGTCATCGCGCTCGTGCCGGCACTCGCGCTCACGCTGGGTTACGGATGGAAGGCGGGGCTGGTGTTCGTGCTGGCGTCGATTTCTCACTGGCTTTTGGACGTGATTGTCCACCTCAGGGATCTTCCGGTGCTTGGGTTCGGCAGGGACACCAAGGTTGGCCTGGGGATGTGGCGGAACGGGCCGCTGGCATTCGCGTTCGAGTATCTGCTCGTTGTGGCGGCCACACTGATCTTTGTGCCCGCAAACAAGTGGCTCTGGGTGCTGGTGGCCGCTGCGCTCTTCCACATTGTCAACATCAACGGCTTCTTCGGCTTCACCAAAACCAATCCCATCGCCTCCGAGAAGGCCTATGTTATCTTGTGCTTTGCCGGTTTCGGGGCGATTGCCATCGTCTTTTCGATGCTGCTCTGACGGCAAAAAGGCGCTTAACCGCGCCTTCACCGGGACTCGCTAGGGTGGAGAAATGTCCACCCGTCTTTCGCGTCCCTCCGTCTGGCGCCAGCTTCTGCTGACGCTGGGGCTCGTCGCTTTCCAGGCCTATCTCGGCTACCACGCCATCGGCGGGCAGTTCGGGATCGAGAGCCAGAAGCAGATGCATCTCGACATTTCCGACCTCAAGGAAACGTCCGGAGCCCTGCAGGCGGAGATCGACTCGTACCGCCACAAAGTTGAACTCTTCAGCCCGCAGCGCCTCGACCCGGATATCCTGACGGAGCGCGCCCGCGCACTGCTTTCCATGGCCCAGATCGGCGACATGGTAGTAATGACCGATCCGCTGACAGGTAAACCGACAACCAGTTTACTACCTGCATCAACCGATATCCAGTCGATGCCTGAAATCGAAACGGGCATAGACTGATAGCGCAGTTTCCTAACACGCGCATGGCAGTGCTGCAGGTCGAGCACTTGCGCTAACATCCCCACAAATGGCCTATTAGGTCACCAAAGCGGCATTCCCGGAGTTCACCTCATGGCGCGCAAGCCCGCGGCGAAGACTGCCCTCTCGAACGTACCCGAATTCAGCAAGGACGAAGAGCTCAAGGCTTATCGTGACATGCTGCTGATCCGCCGCTTCGAGGAGAAGGCCGGCCAGATGTACGGCATGGGCCTGATCGGCGGCTTTTGCCACCTCTATATCGGTCAGGAAGCCGTGGTGACCGGCATCACCATGGCCAGCAAAAAGGGTGACGCGCAGATCACCGGCTATCGCGACCACGGCCACATGCTGGTGATGGGTCTGGACCCCAAGGGCGTCATGGCTGAACTCACCGGCAAGCAGGGCGGCCTTTCCAAGGGGAAGGGCGGCTCGATGCATATGTTTTCCAACGAGCATCGCTTCTACGGCGGCAACGGTATCGTCGGAGCGCAGGTGAGCCTGGGCACCGGGCTGGCATTCGCCGCCAAGTACCGCGGCGACGACAGCGTCTCGATTGCGTACTTCGGCGACGGCGCGGCCAATCAGGGCCAGGTCTATGAGAGCTTCAACATGGCCAAGCTCTGGAACCTGCCGGTTCTCTACATCATCGAGAACAACCGCTACGCGATGGGCACCTCGGTCGAGCGCGCCACAGCGCAATCGGACTTCTCACGCCGCGGCCTGAGCTTCGGCATAGACGGCGAACAGGTGGACGGTATGGACGTTCGCCTCGTGCACGACGCGGCCAAGCGCGCCATCGATCATATCCGTGGCGGCGGCGGACCCTACATCCTCGAGATGATGACTTACCGCTACCGCGGCCATTCCATGTCCGACCCCGCGAAGTATCGCAGCAAGGACGAAGTGACCACGATGCGTGCGGAGCGGGACCCGATCGAGCAGGTCAAGACTCGCATTCTGGAAAAGCGTTTTGGTACGGAAGAGTCGCTCAAGGCCATCGAGAACGAAGTCCGCGCGCTGGTAACGGAAGCGGCAGATTTTGCGACCGCCGATGCCGAGCCCGCAGCGTCGGAGCTCTGGACCGACATCTACGCGGACGCCTGATGCTGATCCCGGTCTTCTTCGCGGCTGTGTTCTGCTGGTTCATGGCGTTCCGCGCCGCGGCTTCGTTGTCGCGCCTGACACCCGGTGTGAGCGCCTTTCAGACGTTCCAGCGGCTCGGCCGCTGGGACTTTGAGACGATTCGTGCCGCGGCGGGAACAGCGGCAGAGCCGCACATCCTCACATACAAGCGCTCCTTCGCCGGTTTTTTCGTCCTGATACTCGTCGTGCTGGCGTTTACCGTCCTGGCCATCGTTCTCGGCGGCAATACACCCGCCACACTCAACCCACCCTCTTCTTCAGCGGCGAGTCCCTGACATGCCCAACATCCTGATGCCCGCCTTGTCGCCGACCATGGAGGAGGGGAAACTCTCCAAGTGGCTCGTGAAGGTCGGCGACACCGTCAAGCCCGGCGACGTGCTGGCCGAGATCGAGACCGACAAGGCGACGATGGAGGTCGAGAGTGTCGACAGCGGCAAGGTCGACCAGCTGCTGGTGGCGGAGGGCGCCGAGGGTGTGAAGGTGAATACTCCCATCGCGGTTGTGCTTGGTGAGGGCGAGGCAGCACCGGCGCCCACGCCGGTCGCAAAGACTGCGCCTGAGCCCGCCGAAGCGCCGGTCGTGGCAGCAGAGAAGGCCGTCAGCGCCGCGCCTGCTGCTGCGCCGGCACCGGCTGCCCCGAAGTTCGAGGCCGCCGCCGATCCCGATTTGCCGGCCGGTGTCGAGATGGTCGAGATGACCGTGCGTCAGGCGCTGAACGAGGCGATGGCCGAGGAGATGCGCCGCGACAAGGACGTCTTCATCATGGGTGAGGAAGTCGCCGAGTATCAGGGCGCCTACAAGATCACCCAGGGCTTGCTGCAGGAGTTTGGACCACAGCGCGTCGTCGATACGCCGATTACCGAGCACGGTTTTGCCGGCATCGGTGTCGGCGCGGCTTTCGCGGGCCTGCGTCCCATCATCGAGTTCATGACGTGGAATTTCGCCATGCAGGCGATCGACCAGGTGATCAACTCGGCGGCCAAGCAGCTCTATATGTCGGGCGGGCAGGTGAAGGCACCGATCGTCTTTCGCGGACCGAACGGTGCCGCGGCGCGCGTCGGTGCGCAGCATAGCCAGGATTACTCGGCCTGGTACAGCCACGTCCCCGGGCTCTATGTCATCGCGCCGTACTCGGCCGCCGATGCCAAGGGTTTGCTCAAGGCGGCAATCCGCTCCAACAACCCCATTGTCTTCCTCGAGAACGAAATCCTCTACGGCTCGACCGGACTCGTGCCGAAGGTCGACGATTTCGTGTTGCCGATCGGCAAGGCCCGCATCGCCCGACCCGGCAAGGACGTAACGCTCGTCTCGTTCTCGATGGGCATGCGCTACGCCACGCAGGCGACCGAGAAGCTGGTCGCCGCAGGCGTCGATGTCGAGTTGATCGACCTGCGCACACTTCGTCCGCTCGACAGCGCGACCGTAGTCGAAAGCATCAAAAAGACCGGACGGCTAGTCACG
The DNA here is from genome assembly GCA_040081185.1 of Devosia sp. Taxonomy (GTDB): domain Bacteria; phylum Pseudomonadota; class Alphaproteobacteria; order Rhizobiales; family Devosiaceae; genus Devosia_A. The sequence goes on from JBEBHC010000019.1 coordinate 12,313, forward strand.
GTGGAAGAGGGCTGGCCGCAGGGCGGCATCGGCGCCGAACTCGCTGCGCGGGTCATCACTGAAGCATTCGACTATCTCGATGCGCCGCCGACACGAGTCACCGGCAAGGACGTGCCGATGCCCTATGCCGCTAACCTCGAGAAGCTGGCGCTCCCCAATGTCGACGAAGTCGTCGCGGCTGTGAATGCCGTGACCTACCGGAGCTAGACACATGCCCTTCGGCAAACGTGACAGTGGTGCGGTTAGCACTCCGCCGGTGAAGGAACTGCCCGTGCCGCCTGCGGCGCGCAGCGGCAAGGGAGCGTCCGAAGTGTTCAGGGCCTTCATCGTCGATGGCGGGCTGCAGGTGTCTCTGCAACGTGGCTTCGACGATCCGCGCATGTGGGGCATCCTGTTGGCCGATGTCGCGCGCCACGCGTCGCGCGTCTACCAGACTGAAGGCGTGACGGGAGAAGTGGAGGCAATGGCCGCCATACGGCAGTTGTTCGATGCCGAACTCGACCGGCCGACCGATCTTGGCTCGACCAGCCGCCAGCATTGAAAGCTTTGACCCGATGAACAGCAACGACACCCAGTCCGAACTCGACAAGAAGTTTCTCGATGCGGCCTACGAGGAAGCGCAGAAGGGCCTCCGCGAGGGCGGCATCCCGATTGGCTCGGTGCTGGTCCGCAACGGCGAAATCATCGGGCGCGGTCACAACAAGCGCGTGCAGGAGGGTGACCCGATCCTGCATGGCGAAATGGACGCGATCCAGAATGCCGGACGGCAGCGGACCTATAAGGACGTCACCTGCTACACCACGCTTTCACCCTGCATGATGTGCACTGGAACGATCATCCAGTTCGGCATTTCGCGGGTGGTGGTTGCCGAAAGCAAGAACTTCAAAGGCTTTCAGGATGTCATGACGTTGGCAGGTGTGAACGTGGTCGACTACCACGAGGCGCGCTGCGAGCACATGATGGCCGACTTCATCGAGACGCATCCGGAACTCTGGAACGAAGATATTGGGGAGTGAGGACGCCATGAGCATCAACATCACTATGCCGGCGCTTTCTCCCACGATGGAGGAAGGCAAGCTCGCCAAGTGGCACGTCAAGGAGGGCGACAGTGTCTCTTCCGGTGACGTGATCGCCGAGATCGAGACCGACAAAGCGACGATGGAAGTCGAGTCCATCGACGAAGGCCGCATCGGCAAGATCCTGGTGCCGGAAGGCACCGAGGGCGTGAAGGTCAACGCGGTGATCGCCGTGATCCTGACCGAGGGCGAGAGCGCTGCGGACGTGAAGGCGCCTGCAGCGGCACCGGCACCAGCGCCCAAGGTTGCAGAGGCTCCCAAGGCTACTCCGCCTGCATCTGCTCCGGCTGCAACGGCACCCGCCGCCAAACCAGTTTCTGCGCCGGCACCGGCGCAAGCCAAAGCCAATGGCGCAACGCGTACGTTCGCGTCGCCTCTGGCCAAGCGCCTCGCCAAGGACGCCGGCATCGATGTCGCAGCGATCTCTGGTTCGGGGCCGCACGGGCGCGTGGTAAAATCGGACGTCGAGGCCGCGAAGTCGGGTAAGGCACCGCTCAAAGCGGCTCCTTCCGCATCGCAACCGACGGCACCGGCTTCGAGTGGTGCGATGCCGACGGGGATGAGCAAGCAGCAAGTGCTCGCGCTCTACGAGGAAGGCTCTTACGAGCTGGTGCCGAACGACGGTATGCGGAAGGTGGTGGCCGCGCGGCTCACCGAGTCCAAGCAGACCGTCCCGCATTTCTACCTGACGCTGGATTGCCGCATCGACGCCCTGATGGCGGCACGAGAACAGATCAATGCGGCCGCGCCGCTCAAGGATGGCAAACCGACCTACAAGCTCTCGGTCAACGACTTCGTCGTGAAGGCATGGGCGCATGCGCTCCAGAAGGTGCCCGCGGCCAATGCGACCTGGGCCGGTGACTCGATCCTGCTGCACAAGCACTCCGATGTGGCCATCGCGGTCGCCATACCGGGCGGGTTGTTCACGCCGGTCGTTCGTGCGGCCGAGACTAAGTCACTGCGGCAGATCTCAGACGAGGTGAAGACCCTCGCCGGCAAGGCGCGCAGCAAGAAGCTGACGCCGGCCGAATACCAGGGCGGCACGTCCTCAGTGTCCAACCTCGGCATGTACGGCATCACACACTTCGCCGCGGTCATAAACCCGCCGCACGGAACGATCCTAGCGGTCGGTGCAGGTGAGGAACGCGTCTATGCCGACAAGGGGCAGGTCAAGACCGGCCAGTTCATGACGGTGACGCTCAGCTGCGACCACCGCTCGGTAGATGGTGCGCTCGGCGCCGAACTGCTTGCGGCTTTCAAGGGCCTGATCGAAAACCCGGTGATGATGCTCGCATGAAGACCATTCTCTGCTACGGCGACAGCCTGACCTATGGCGCGAGCCCCATCAAAGCCGGCCCGCGTCACCCTTATGAGGATCGCTGGCCGACTGCCCTGGAGGCGGGCCTCGGTGGCAAGGCGCGCTGCGTCGCCGAGGGACTGGGCGGCCGCACGACCGTGCACGACGACTGGTCGGCCGATGCCGACCGCAACGGCGCACGGGTCTTGCCGACGCTGCTGAGTTCGCACGGCCCGCTCGACATGGTGATCATCATGCTGGGCACCAACGACATCAAACCCTTCCTCGGCCGCACCGCGCTCGAAGCCGCAAACGGCATGCGACGCCTGGTTCAGATCGTCCGCGCGCACGCCGCGGCGGTGAAGGAACCGGTGCCCGAGATTATTCTCGTCGCTCCGCCCGTCACCGTGCAGCAAACGGCGCACGAAGAAATGGAACTGCATTTTGGTGGGACGGAAGCGGCGCGTACAGCGTCGTCCGGCTTCGCCGAGTTGTACAAGCGGCGTGCCGACGAAGAGGGCGTGCACTTCTTCGACGCCTCCTCAGTTGCCAGGACCGACCCGCGCGACGGCATCCATCTCGACGGCGCCAATACCCGCGCCATCGGGCAGGGACTCGTGCCCCTCGTGAAGCAAACTCTCGGACTTTAGGAGGCCACGATGGCCGACTCTTACGACCTGATCATCATCGGCGCCGGCCCCGGCGGTTATGTTGCAGCGATCCGCGCGGCGCAGCTTGGTCTGAAGACGGCGATCGTCGAGCGCGAGCATATGGCCGGCATCTGCTCCAACTGGGGCTGCATCCCGACGAAGGCCTTGCTGCGTTCGGCCGAGATTTATGGGCACATGGCACACGCCAAGGACTACGGCCTGACGGCGGAGAAGTTCGGCTTCGATATCGATGGCGTGGTCAAGCGTTCGCGCGGCATTGCTGCGCAGATGAACAACGGCGTCCAGTTCCTCATGAAGAAGAACAAGGTCGACACCATCTGGGGCGAGGCGGTGCTGACCTCGGCGACTGAGATAAAGGTCGAACCGACAAAGAAGAAGATCATGCAACCGCAGGTCCCACCGCCGAAGAACGCGCTGGGAGCAGGGACCTACAAAGCGAAGAACATCATCGTCGCGACAGGTGCCCGGCCACGCGTGCTGCCCGGCATCGAGCCGGACGGCGACCGTATCTGGACCTACTTCGAATCCATGGTGCCGGCCGAGTTGCCCAAATCATTGGTGGTGATGGGCTCGGGTGCGATCGGGATGGAGTTCGCTTCCTTCTACCGCTCGCTCGGCAGTGAGGTGACGATCATTGAGCTGCTGCCGCAGATCCTGCCGGTAGAAGACGCTGAGATCGCCGCGCATGTGAAGAAGCGTTTCGAAAAGCGCGGCATCAAGTTCATGACAGAGGCAAAGGTTGCCAGCGTCACGAAATCGAAGACCGGCGTCACGGCCCATGTCGAGCTCAAGAACGGCACCAAGATCGACGTCGCGGGCGACCGGCTGATCTCCGCCGTCGGCGTGCAGTGTAACTCCGAGAACCTGGGTCTCGAGAAGGTGGGCGTGAAGATCGACCGTGGGGCCATTGCGGTTGACGACCATGGGCGGACCAATGTGCCCGGCGTCTGGGCAATCGGCGATGTGGCCGGCCCACCCATGCTGGCGCACAAGGCCGAGCATGAGGCGGTCATCGTCGTCGAGACGATTGCCGGACTGAAGGTCCACGGCCTCGACAAGCGCAAGATTCCCGGATGCACCTATTGCGAGCCGCAGGTCGCGAGCGTCGGGTTGACCGAGGCAAAGGCGAAGGAAGCCGGGCGCGAGATCAAGGTCGGCCGCTTCCCATTCGTCGGCAACGGCAAAGCCATCGCACTTGGAGAGCCCGAGGGCCTGGTGAAGACCATTTTCGACGCAAAGACCGGCGAACTGCTTGGCGCGCACATGGTAGGCGCCGAAGTGACCGAACTTATCGAAGGCTTCGTCGTGGCGATGAACCTCGAATCCACGGAAGAAGAGTTGATGCACACGATCTTCCCGCATCCCACGCTCAGTGAGATGATGAAAGAGAGCGTGCTGGACGCCTATGGACGGGCCCTCAATATCTGATGGACCACCCGATTCCGCCGGAGAGCATCCCGATGTTTAGAGGCGACGTGGGCTGGTATGTAACCCTGGCAGTGTTCGGCGTGATCGCCGGATCGGTGCTGAGCGTCGTGCTGCGGGCGGGGCTGTTCCGCACCATCGTCGTGATGGTAGTGCTGTTCGTGGTGGGCGGCATCGTGCTCGAATATCTGGGCATTACCTTGCCATTCGAGCCGGCATTGCGCCGCTTTGCCCACGACATTACGGATGCCATCAGCGGATTGTTCGACGGATTGGTCAGGCGGTGAGCCGCCCGGCCATCCAACGGCAGGAGTTGATTTGTCCGCGCCCCGGCACGATATGCTGGCTGGGCTTTGAGGGCACGAAAATGGGAATACCTGAGCGCCAGCAGACGGATGGAGGGTTTATCGTGGGCAACGACAACACGCGCGCTATCGTCATATTCATCGTCATCGGCCTGGTGGCAGGTTTCCTTGCCAGCCTGATCGTCGGCGGTGGCGGGCTGATCACCTACCTGGTCAGCGGCGTCATCGGTTCGTTCGTAGGCGGCTATCTCTTCTCCGCTCTCAAGATCAAACTTCCGATCGACAACATTTGGGTCAGCCAGATCATCACCTCGACGGTCGGCGCGATCATCGTACTCGTCATCGCCCGGCTGATCACCTAAGGAACAGCACTTGGTTACCCTGCTCGAAGGACGCATCCGCCACCCGGAGAAGGCCCACCGGCCCGACACGGAAGTGTTGCGCAAGCCGGACTGGATCCGCGTGCGTGCGCCGGGTTCGCCGGTCTATCGCGAAACCCAGCAGATCGTTCGAGACAACAACCTGGTCACGGTGTGCGAAGAGGCGGGCTGCCCAAATATCGGGGAATGCTGGTCCAAAAAGCATGCCACCATGATGATCATGGGCGAGATTTGCACCCGCGCCTGTGCCTTCTGCAATGTCGCGACGGGCCTGCCGACGCCACTCGATCCGAACGAGCCGGAGAATGTCGCCAACGCTGTCGAGAAGCTAGGTCTGCACCATGTGGTGATCACCTCGGTGGATCGCGACGATCTGCCGGACGGTGGTGCCGAACACTTCGCCAAGGTCATCCGCGCCATTCGCGCGCGCACGCCCTCGACCACGATCGAAATCCTCACTCCGGACTTCCTGCGCAAGGACGGCGCGCTCGAGGTGGTAGTTGCGGCCAAGCCCGACGTGTTCAACCACAACCTCGAGACGGTACCCTCGAAGTACCTCAAGGTCCGCCCCGGCGCGCGCTACTTCCACTCGATCCGTCTGCTGCAGCGCGTAAAGGAACTCGACCCGACGATGTTCACCAAGTCGGGCATCATGGTGGGGTTGGGCGAGGAGCGGAACGAAGTTCTGCAGCTGATGGACGATCTGCGTTCGGCTGAGGTCGATTTCCTCACCATCGGCCAGTACCTGCAGCCGTCCAAGAAGCATCATCCGGTGATGCGCTTCGTGCCGCCGGACGAGTTCAAGTCTTACGCCACCGTAGCGCAGACCAAGGGCTTCCTGCTCATCTCGTCATCGCCGCTGACCCGCTCGTCGCACCATGCCGGCGAGGACTTCGCGGCCCTGCGGGCGGCGCGCCTCGCCAAGCTCGGCGCCTGATGGACCTGTTTCTCGAACGGCACGTGCCGCATCTGCCCGATCGCATGTTCTCGCTGGTCAACGACCTCGAAACCTACCCCCGCTTCATCCCCAACTGCCTGGACATGCAGGTGAAGCGCGACAGCGGCGCGGGCGCCGACGTGCGCTTTGCGCGGATGACCATAAAGGCAGGGCCGTTCACCCAGTCGTACACCAGCCGCGTCGAAGCCGACCCAAAGGCCCGAACCATCGTCGCCAAAGCCGTCGACGGCCCGTTTGCCTATCTCGACAGCAAGTGGACCTTCGAGCCGGAAGGCGAGGGGACCCGCGTGCGGTTCGACATCGACTTCAAAATCTCGAACCCGCTGATTGCCGTTGCCGCCGAGCCTGCGTTTGCCAGCAAACAGGACCAGATCATCGACGCTTTCGTCGACGAGGCCAACCGGCGCTTCGGCGTCTAGGCCTTCGCGCCGAGACCCTCGAGCACGAGATCGAGCGCCTGCACCACGCTCGCTTCGCGCACAGCCTGCCGCCCCTGATCGCCGAATTCGCGCTTGACGTGCAATGTGCGCCCCGCTTCTGCGAAGGCAAAATGGACGAGCCCAACCGGCTTGCCCTCCGTGGCGCCACCAGGTCCTGCAATGCCCGTGACTGCGATGGCAACGGCCGCTCCGCTTGTCCGGAGAGCCCCTTCAGCCATCGCGCGCGCCACTTGCTCGGACACCGCTCCATGCTTGTCGACTAGTTGAGGGTCGACCCCGACCATCCTCGCCTTAGCCTGGTTGGCATAGGTGACGTAGCCGCCGAACACAGCCGCCGATGAACCGGGCACGTCCGTCAGTGCGCCTGCCATCAGTCCGCCGGTGCAGCTCTCGACAGTGACGATCATCTGCTTGCGCGCTTCCAGTGTGTGGTTGATCACACCAGCCTTCGCGATGATCCCCGTATGGAACATCATTCTCCCCGCGGCAGTTCGACCGTCGCCGTTGCCATGGCCATCAGCCCTTCGCCCCGACCGGTGAAGCCAAGTTGCTCTGACGTGGTTGCCTTGACCGCGACACGCGAGGCAGCGATGCCGCAGATTGCGCCGATTGCGTTCTTCATTGCGGCGACGTGCGGGCCGATCCGAGGAGCCTCGCACACGATTGTCAGATCGAGGTTGACGATCCGTCCATCCCGATCAGCGACGAGCTGCGCCGCGTGCTTGAGGAAAGTCGAGGAGCTGGCACCCTTCCACTGCTGATCCGAGGGCGGGAAGTGGCTGCCGATGTCGCCTTCGCCGAGCGCACCGTAGATTGCGTCACACAGTGCGTGCAGCGCCGCATCGGCATCGGAGTGCCCCTGCAGCTTCCGCTCATGCGGGATGCGCACGCCGCCCAGCCAGACTCCGTCGCCCGACTCGAAGGGGTGGACATCGAAGCCGGAGCCGGTCCGGGTTTCCATCATGCGGCCTCCGAGCAGCAGTTCGGCCCGGACGAAATCTTCGGGCAGGGTGAGCTTGATGTTTTGCGTCGACCCTTTGGTCAGGGTCACCTTGATACCGGCCCACTCGGCGATAGCGGCGTCGTCGGTGAAATCGCCGCCCGCGGCCTTACGGTGTGCATCGAGGATGGCCGCAAAAGCAAATCCCTGGGGAGTCTGCGCTGCATAGAGCTGTCGTCGATCCTCGGTTGCCGACACCACAATTCCGTCGGTCGATCGCTTGATCGTGTCGGTCACAGGGACGGCTGGCAGGACCGCATCGCCTTGGTCCAAAGCCGCGATTACACGTGTTATGGTGTCAGCGTCGGTGAAAGGACGCGCTGCGTCCTGGATGAGCACCAGATCCGGTGCGTGCGGCAAAAGCGCTTCAAGCCCAGCAAGAACGGAGCCTTGGCGGCTCGCTGCGCCATAGGCAGGGGGCAGCACGCTTGTGCTGGTGATGCCCATCGCTGCGTAGAGATCGCGGTGCGATGGATGAATCACCGGGAGCACCATTGCGATCCCTGGGTGGCCCGCGAAGGCCGCAATAGTACGGGCCAGAACGGCCGTTCCGGCGACTTTTCTGTACTGCTTGGGCGCTGCGCCTGCTTCCCGCGCTCGCTCGCCAATCCCGGCTGCGACGATGATCACGGCGGTCGTTTTTTGGGCGGCCAAGGTTGGTCAGCACCGGGTTGGTTGCGTAGAAGCGGCCTGCTGATTAGCCGCCTGACGCCCGGGAGCGCAAGGCAGATACCGGGCTTTGTGTGTTGCACCTAGAGCCATTTTGACTATTGTTCGGGCACTTTTTCAAAGTGGCCAATTCTGGTGCATTTAGTGCGTGATCCTGCCCGCGGCTTGAGCATCGGCCGCCATTCCCTGAAAAACCGCGCGATCCTCGCTCCGATGGCGGGGATCACTGATCGGCCGCAGCGGGATCTCGCTGCGCGATACGGAGCAGGGCTGGTCGTCTCTGAAATGATCGCCAGCGCCGCCTTGACGACAGGTCACAAGGACATGGTTCGCAAGCTCGGCCGGCCAGCGAGTGGTCTCCCGCACATGATCCAGTTGGCCGGGTGCGAAGCCGACTGGATGGCGCGCGGTGCGCGGATTGCCGAGGAAGCCGGCGCCGACATCATCGACATCAATTTCGGCTGTCCTGCGAAACGCGTCACTAACGGGTTCGCAGGTTCTGCGCTTATGCGCATGCCGGACCTAGCACAGCAACTGGTCGAGGCCGTGGCCGACGCCACCAGTCTGCCGGTGACCGTGAAGATGCGCCTTGGTTGGGACGACGAGAGTCTCAATGCGCCCGAGATCGCGCGACGCGCGGTTGATGCCGGCGCTCAGATGATCACCGTACATGGCCGCACCCGTCAGCAGTTCTACAAAGGCAGTGCCCGCTGGGAGTTGGTCCGCGCGGTTGTCGACGCCGTTGACGTTCCGGTGGTGGTCAACGGCGATATCGTGGACGCTGACACCGCTCGCGAAGCGTTGGACCTCTCTGGCGCCGACGCCGTGATGATTGGCCGTGGCGCGCAAGGGCAGCCTTGGATGGTCGGGCAGGTCGGGGCGGCTCTCGCCGGCGAGCCCGGCGCTCAAACACCGGTTGACGATCAGCTGGCTGGCATCGTAGCCGAGCACTACGAGGGCGTCCTGTCCGAATACGGCATCGAGGTGGGTGTGCGGGCAGCGCGCAAGCATCTCGACTGGTATCTCGAGGCTTCGGGCAGGGCCGTGCCGGCGGCGTTGCGCACCAAGCTGCTCAACTCGCTGGTCCCCGCTGAAGTCCATTCGTTGATCGCGACCATCTTCGGCTCCGGGCTCCAGGCCGCCGCATGAACGACATGGGCGGCCCCGACCTGTCGACGTCTGTGCTGCAGGCTTTGCCGCAGCCGGTGATCGTCGTCGACGAGCACCGCAACGTCATCTTCGTGAACTACGCCGCCGAGGCGTTCTTCGGTTCGTCATCGAGCGTCCTGACGCGCCAGCGGCTGGATGAGGTGATCGCGTTCGGCTCACCCATTGTCGGGCTGGTGCAGGCTGTCGGCGAGCGTCGAGCCCCAATGACTGAGTACCGCGTCCGCATCGACTCCGCGCGTTTCGGCGATGAGGCGGACGATCGCATCGTCGACGTGTTTGCCAGCCCGATCTCCGATCTCGATGCCCGCGTGGCGCTGCTGTTTCAGGAGCGCACGATGGCCGACAAGATCGACCGTCAGCTGGTGAGCCGCGGCGCCGCGCGCTCGGTCACCGGCCTCGCCTCCATGCTGGCGCATGAGATCAAGAACCCGCTGTCGGGCATTCGCGGTGCTGCCCAGTTGCTGGAGCAATCGGTGACGCCCGAGGAGATACCGCTTGCACGGTTGGTCCGTGAGGAGGTGGACCGCATCGTTACGCTGATCGACCGCGTGGAAGTGTTCGGCGACGAGCGGCCGGTCGAACGCGAAGCGATCAACATTCACGCCGTGCTCGATCGGGTGAAGCTGCTCGCGAAATCCGGCATCGCCCGCAACATCACGTTCACCGAGGACTACGACCCTTCGCTGCCGCCGGTCTATGGTAACCGCGACCAGTTGATTCAGGTCTGCCTGAACCTCGTCAAGAACGCAGCCGAAGCGCTCGAACGCACACCCAAAGCCGAGATCAAGCTGTCGACGGCCTTCCGCCCCGGCATCCGGATTGCGGTGCAGGGCGTCAGCCAGCGGATTTCGCTGCCGCTCGAGATCGTCGTCGAAGACAACGGGCCCGGCGTTCCGCCGGACCTGCTGCCGATCCTCTTCGATCCCTTCATCACGACAAAGGCGAACGGTTCCGGCCTCGGACTCGCGCTCGTCGCCAAGATAGTCGGCGACCACGGCGGGGTCATCGACAGCGACAGCCGCGCGGGGCGCACCCGCTTCCGCATCCTGCTGCCAGTCGCCAAGGGGCTCAAGATGCCCGCTGAAGAACGAGAGATCACGACCCCATGAGTCACACGATCCTGCTCGCCGATGACGACGCGGCCATCCGCATGGTGCTCAACCAGGCGCTGACCCGCGCCGGTTACGAGGTGCGACCAACAGGCAATCTCTCGACGATGTGGAACTGGGTCAGCCGGGGCGAGGGCGACCTGCTGATCACCGATGTCGCGATGCCGGACGGCAATGCGTTCGACATCATGCCCAAGATCAAGAAGCTGCGGGCGGACCTGCCGATCGTGGTGATGAGTGCGCAGAACACCTTCATGACGGCCATCCGCGCCAATGAGGTAGGCGCTTACGAGTACCTGCCGAAGCCGTTCGACATCACCGAGGTGCTTTCGGTGGTGGCACGGGCGCTCGCCGATGCAAAGAAGCCGTCGGCTAGCGGACGCAAAGTGGAGGAACCGGCCGAGACCATGCCGCTGGTCGGGCGGTCGCCGGCGATGCAGGACATCTATCGCGCGCTGGCCCGCCTGATGCAGACGGACCTCACGGTGATGATCACCGGCGAGAGCGGCACGGGCAAGGAACTGGTGGCACGCGCGCTGCACGATTTCGGTAAGCGCCGGAACGGTCCGTTTGTCGCCATCAACATGGCCGCGATTCCGCGCGACCTGATCGAAGCCGAGTTGTTTGGCCACGAGAAGGGCGCGTTTACCGGTGCAACCGCGCGCTCCTCTGGTCGCTTCGAACAGGCCGAGGGCGGCACGCTGTTCCTCGACGAAATCGGCGACATGCCGATGGACGCCCAGACGCGCCTTCTGCGTGTGCTTCAGGAAGGCGAGTACACCATGGTCGGTGGCCGGACGCCGATCAAATCCAACGTCCGCATCGTCGCGGCCACGCACCGCGACCTCAGCCAGATGATCCGGCAGGGCCTGTTCCGCGAGGACCTCTACTACCGGCTCAATGTCGTGCCGATCCGCCTGCCGCCGCTGCGCGAGCGCGTGGACGATATCGCGGATCTTGTGAGCCACTTCCTGCGCGCCGCCCAGCGCGAAGGCGAAGCGCTGAAGGCCGTGTCGCCCGACGCCATCCGGCTGATGCAGAACTATTCGTGGCCGGGCAACGTCCGCGAGCTCGAGAACCTCGTCCGCCGGCTGGCGGCGCTCTACGCCGACGAAAGCATCTCGCGCGAAATCGTGCAGACTGAGCTGAACATTTCCGACCGGCAGTCGATCGCCGCGAACCCGGGCCCGGTTGATGTTTCAATGGCGGTCGAAACGCATGTCGCCCAGCTGCTGCGCGAGCACGAACCCAACCTGCCGCCGGCAGGGCTCTACGATCGGGTCATCGACAAAGTCGAAGCGCCGCTAATTGCCATGGTGCTCAATGCTTGCGGCGGCAACCAGATCAAAGCCGCCGACCTCTTGGGCCTCAACCGCAATACGCTGCGAAAGAAGATCCGTGCGCATAACATCGAGATCGTGAAGCAAAGCCGTCGAGGCTAGCGGCTATTCCTCGACCCAGGAGTCGAACGCGCCGTCCTTGCTGAGGCGAGCGATCATCCAGCCGCCGCGACCTTGCCGGACCTCGAAATCGAATTGCGGCTCGATGGTGCGGTACACCTCAGCCGTATTCAACGCAGACTCTTCCGTGGATCGCACGAGGGTCGAAGCACCGGGTTCTGAGACGAATGCGTGGGACATGCCGTACCAATGCGCCGCCGTTGGCCGAGTTCAAAAGCATTTGATAGACATTGCGTCAGCTGACGGCCCGCCCGTCGCGTCGGACCCAGCCGCAGCAGGTGTCACATTTTGGCAACATTTGTCTTGAACGGTCCGGTCAAGTCGATAGGCTGCATGCCTGAATCGTCCCGAAAGCGGTCTGTGATATGAGCGACACAGCACTGGACAGCGACTTGCTGCCAGAGGCGGCCATTGCGGCTGCGCCACAGGCTCGCTCGATCTTTTCACAGAGGGGACGGCAGGCGCTTCGCCTGGTCGGCCTCGTCGTCGTTCTGCTCTCGGTGGTCGTGTCGTCAGGCTCATTCCTGGTGATGACCGGGGCGACATCCATCGAACCGACACCTGAAATCTGGACGATCATCTGGATCATCAACGGCTTGCTGGTGCTGCTAGTTGTGGCCCTGGTGGTCACTGAGGCCATGCTGCTGCTCCAGTCGCGCCTTCTCCAGCAGGCGGGCTCCGGATTGCAGGTTCGCATGGTGACGATGTTCGCCATTGCAGCAGCGGTTCCGGCGACGATCGTGGCCATCGTCGCGACCATTTCGCTCAACCAAGGGCTGGACCAGTGGTTCTCGGAGCGCACCCGCACCATGGTCGAAAGCTCGCGGCTGGTGGCGCGCTCCTACATGCTCGAGCACGCGCAAGTACTGCGTGACGACATCGTCTGGGTAGCAGGCGAGATCGAGCAGGCGAAGACCACCTATGACACCGACCGCCAGCAATTCCAGCGCATCTTTACCGCGCTCGCCGTTACCCGCTCGCTGCCCTTTGCGGCTCTGATCACGCCGGATGGCGTTGCGCGGATGACCGCTCAGATCAATGCGCAAGTCTCGACTCCCGGCTTTCCGGAAGGGCTCGGGGCGCAGGTGCGCGAGGGCGCGCCGACGCTGATTTCACCCGGCGACACCAACATGGTCGGTGCGGCCGTGAAGCTGCGCGGCTACGACGATCTGCTGCTTTTCGTGGCGCGCCCCGTGAACCCGGAAGTGCTCGAGTTCATGCGGCTGACGGACGACAACATCACCGAGTACCGGCAGTACGAGACCAACCGGCTCGCGTTCCAGATCACCTTCACGATCATGTATCTGGGTCTAGCGCTTGTGCTGCTGCTTGCCGCGCTTTGGGTGGGCATCGCGCTCGCCAATCGCTTCGTCGACCCCATCCGCAACCTGATGATCGCCTCGAGCCGCGTGTCGGGTGGTGACCTCGACGTGCAGGTGCCGGTGGAGCCGGGCAGGGGAGATCTGCGCGATCTTTCCAATCGCTTCAACACCATGACGCGTCAGCTCAAGTCCCAGCACGTCGCGCTGGTGCAGGCTAACGAGACCAACGAGAAGCGACGACAGTTCACCGAAGCGGTGGTGGAGGGCGTCTCTGCCGGCATCGTCGGGCTCGACGCGTTTGGCGCCATCACGCTGGTCAATGCGCGGGCCGCCGAGATGCTCGGCGTCGACGAGCTTTCGGCTGTCGGCAAGCCCGTGGGGGAGGTGATCCCGCCACTGTCGCAAATCATCGAGCGGGCGCAGTCGTCCCGGCGCGGTCAGGTGCGCGACCAGATCGAAATAGGTTCCGGCCCTGACTACCGGACGTACCAAGTCCAACTGACGCGCGAAGGGACAATGACGGAGTCCAAGGGCTTCGTTGTGACTCTCGACGACATTACGGATCTCCTGTCGGCACAGCGGACCGGCGCCTGGGCCGACGTAGCCCGCCGCATCGCGCACGAGATCAAGAACCCGCTGACGCCGATCCAGCTCAGCGCCGAGCGCCTGCGCCGACGCTACGCCAAGAAGTTGGAGGACGATTTCGAGGTCTACGACAAATCGATCAACACCATCTTGCGGCAGGTCACTGACATCGGCCGCATGGTGGACGAGTTCTCGTCCTTCGCCCGCATGCCCGAAGCCAAGCCGAGCATGGCCGATCTCAGCGATGCCATCCGCAACGCCGTGTTCCTCGAAAGCGTGCGCCTGCCCGAGATCAATATCGACGTCGACTTGCCGGAGAAATCGGTTCACGCCTATTTCGACCAGCGGCTGATCTCGCAGGTGCTCACCAACCTGATCAAGAATGCCGTCGAGGCCATCGAAGGCGCGGGGCTTGAGGCGATCAAGGACCCTGTGATCCGCGTTGCCCTGACACTCGAAGGCGAAAAGGCCCGCGTCTCGATCTCCGACAATGGCAAAGGCTGGCCGAAAGAAAATCGCCAGCGATTGCTCGAACCGTATATTACCACGCGCGAGAAAGGCACCGGCCTCGGCCTCGCCATCGTCGCGCGGATCGTCGAGCAGCATGGCGGCAATGTCGATCTCATCGACGCCGAACCCGATACGAGCGGTCGCGTCGGCGCCTGCTTCACTTTCACCCTGCCGCTCAAGGCGGCCGAGAGTGACGAAGAGCCGGAGATTGCACCGGCCCTTCTCGAAAGTCCGAGCGATCAGCCGGCACACGATCCGGCCCCGGAAGCGGTCCGGCCGAAAGAGCCTCCGGTCGAGGCAGTTTGATTTGTTGCGGTTAGAGGCGGTTCATGGCGCGTGATATTCTGATCATCGATGACGAGGATGACATCCGCGATCTCATCGCGGGTATCCTCGAAGATGAGGGCTACGAAGCGCGCCAGGCGCACGATGCCGATTCCGGCCTGAACGAAATTGCGCGCCGGCGGCCCAGCCTCGTTTTCCTCGACATCTGGATGCAGGGCTCGCGCCTCGACGGCCTGCAGTTGCTGGATGTGTTTCAGAGTCAGCACCCCGATATGCCGGTGGTGATGATCTCGGGCCACGGGAACATCGAAACCGCGGTTTCGGCCATCCGCCGCGGTGCTTACGACTATATCGAGAAGCCGTTCAAGATCGATCGGCTGCTGCTCATTACGCAGCGCGCCATGGAAGCCACGCGGCTTAGGACCGAAGTCGAGGAATTGCGCGAACGGGCCAATACCCAGTCCGTGGATATGGTTGGCACCTCACAAGCGCTGCAGCAGGTGAAGGGAGTGATCGAAAAGTCCGCGCCCACCAATTCCCGCATCTTCATTGCCGGCCCTTCGGGCAGCGGCAAGGGGCTCGCCGCCCGATTGGTGCATCAGCGCAGTCCGCGCGTTGACGCGCCGTTCGTCGAGATCAACTGCTCGCTCTACTCGGCCGACGAAGTGATGGTCGTGCTCTTCGGCCGCGAAGCACGCGAGAAGACGGGGACGTTGCGCACGGAAGTAGGGGCCCTGGAACGTGCCCACGGCGGCACCCTCTACCTCAGCGAAGTTGCGGCCCTGCCGGCCGCGGCGCAGGCCTCCTTGCTGCGGACGCTGGTCGAGAACAAGTTCACCCGCGTCGGCGGCACCGTGCCTGTACCGATCGATGTTCGCATCATCGCCGCAAGCTCGCAGAACGTCGCATCGCTGATCGATGCCGGCACGTTCCGCTCGGACCTGTTCCACCGTCTCTCCATCGTCCCGATCCACCTGACGCCCCTGAAGGAGCGTCGCGAAGACGTGCCGCCCCTGGTGATGCTGTTCCTCGACCAGGTTTGCCGCATGCACAACCTGCGCAGCCTCAGCATCGGCGACGACGCAATGGCCGTACTTCAGGCACAGGATTGGCCGGGGAACGCCCGCCAGTTGCGCAATTCGATCGAGCGGCTGCTGATCCTGATCAAGGACGCGCCACCAGAGAGCGGCGTGATCACGGCGCAACTGCTTCCGTCGGATATCGGCGAAGTCCTGCCGACAGTGGGAGATACCGACGCCTCGGCGCACCTCATGAGTCTGCCGCTGCGTGAGGCCCGCGAGGTCTTTGAGCGACAGTATCTGTTGGCCCAGATCGAGCGCTTCGGCGGCAATATTTCAAAGACCGCCGAATTTGTCGGCATGGAGCGGAGCGCCTTGCACCGCAAGATCAAGTCGCTCGGGCTCTGATCGCCGCGGGTAGGCAGCCTCAAATCGATGTGGCATAGTTGCTCCGTGGGGTGGCGGACTGAATAGTTGAGGGGAGGAGCGTAGCGGCCCTCCGGACCTGACAATATTGGCGGCTCTTGGCCGCCAAAATCACAAGAGGCCACAACAAATGCCCGGCGAAAAAGTACAGAACCTCCAGGATGCGTTCCTCAATCACGTCCGCAAGCAGAAAGTCCCCGTGACGATCTTTCTCGTCAACGGCGTAAAGCTGCAGGGCGTCATCACCTGGTTCGACAATTTCTGTCTGTTGCTGCGTCGTGACGCGCAATCGCAGCTGGTCTACAAGCACGCCATCTCGACCATCATGCCCGGTGCTCCGATCCAGCTGTTTGATCCGGAACACGTGGAAGACTAAGTAGGTCTCATGACCCATCCCGAAGACGACGAGGACCGTGCAGGCGGTCCGCAACCATTTGTCGACACCCGCGCGGCACCGACGCGAACCGGCCTGATCGTTCCCGATGCCTATGCGCTGAAGTCCGCGCACGGGATCGAGGCGCGCAAAGCCGAATTCGAGGGCCTCGCCGCGGCGATCCGTCTCGAAATCGTATTCTCCGAGATCGTGAAGGTGCGCGAAGTGAAACCGGCCACCTTCATCGGTGGCGGGCATGTCGCCGAGCTCAAACGCCGCGTCGAGGAGGAGTCCATCGACCTCCTGCTGTTCGACGGCACACTCGCTCCCATCCAGCAGCGCAATCTCGAAAAGGAAACCGGGGCGAAGGTCTTGGATCGAACGGGCTTGATCCTCGAAATTTTCGGCGAACGCGCTGCGACGCGCGAAGGCGTGCTGCAGGTCGAGCTTGCTCATTTGAACTATCAGAAGAGCCGCCTTGTCCGTTCGTGGACGCACCTCGAACGTCAGCGCGGCGGTTTCGGCTTCCTCGGTGGTCCCGGCGAAACGCAAATCGAAAGCGATCGGCGGCTGCTGGAGGATCGTATCAAGCTCCTCGATGAGCGGCTCGACAAGGTCAAGCGCACCCGCAGCCAGCAGAAGGGCAGGCGCGACGCCGCGCCATTCCAGGTCGTGGCGCTGGTGGGCTATACCAATGCCGGCAAATCGAGCCTGTTCAACCGGCTGACCGGCGCCGGAGTATTCGCCGAAAACCTGCTGTTTGCTACGCTCGACACCACGGTGCGCAAGATCTCGCTACCGCATGGTCGTGAGGTGATGCTGTCCGATACGGTCGGGTTCGTCGCAGACCTGCCGACCACACTCGTCGCGGCTTTCCGCGCTACGCTGGAGGAAGTTGCCGAGGCCGACGTGATCCTGCATGTGCGAGACGTGGCCAACCCGGATCACGCGGCGCAGGCGCAGGATGTGTTGAAAGTGCTCGGCGAACTCGGCGTTGCAACCGACAGTACTCCGATGATCGAAGTCTGGAACAAGGTGGATCTGGTGGCTCTGCGCGAGGACCTGCAGACCATCCGGCCGGCCGGACCGGTCGCCGCCACGGTACCGGTATCGGCACAGACTGGCGAAGGGGTCGACATGCTACTAGACGCCATCGAGAAGGCCTTGGGCGCCAGCAGCAAAACCTACAAGGTGCACATCCCCCACACTGAGGGCGCCGACTTGGGTTGGCTCTATGGGCATGCCGAGATCATCGGTCGGGACGAGCCAGACGAAGAGGGCCAGACCTACGAAGTTCGCGTCGAACCACGCCACAAGGCGGCGTTCAGCGAGCGCTTCTCGGGCCGCATAGAGGCCGCCTAGGCGACCTTGTCCGCCGCACGGACCTCGTTCCAATAGCCGTCCAGGCGCTCAAGTCCGGCCTCTGCCAGCGGGACGCTTTCGGCTTTGGCGCGGGCCTCAACATAATGAAATCGACGAACAAATTTCGCGTTCGCATCACGTAGTGCGGCCTCGGGATCGACGCCTAGATGCCGAGCAAAGTTGGCGACTGCGAACAGAAGATCACCGAGCTCCTCGTGCCTGTGGGCGTCCGTTTCGGCTGCGAGCGTCTCATCAAGCTCCTCACGGACCTTGTCCACGACTTGACCGACATCGGGCCAGTCGAACCCGACGGTCGCAGCACGCTTCGTCAGCTTTTCGGCGCGGGCTAGGGAAGGGAGCACCATCGGGACATCGCCAAGGATCGACTCCTCCGCCGCGCCCTTCGCAGCGGCTTTGGCAGCCCGCTCATCGGCCTTGACCTCATCCCACTTGGCCTTAGCGCCGCCAGCGCTCTTCGTTGCTTCTTCACCGAACACGTGGGGGTGCCGTCGGATGAGCTTAGTGGTGATAGCCTCCACCACATCACCGAACTCAAACAGACCGCGCTCCGCTGCCATCTGCGCGTGATAGACCGGCTGGAGCAGGAGATCTCCCAACTCGTCCCGCAGGTCATCAAAGTCACCGCGGTCGATCGCATCCGCGACCTCGTAGGCTTCTTCAATCGTGTAGTTCCGGATGGACGAGAAATCCTGCTCGAGGTCCCACAGGCACCCTCCATCCGGATTGCGCAGCGCCGACATGATTTCGATCAAGCGTGAGATATCGCGGGAGGGCTGCATGGTTGGCCGGACTCATAAGAAGGGGAGCACGTTGGTAGCCGGAAGGCGGCCTCCGTTCAAAGCTAGATCAACCGACACCGGATTCGCATAAGATATATTATGGAACATTTGGGGTAGAATGATGCTGAGGATTTGTAGGCATTTGATCAAAATCGTCGGCCGCCCACCCGTGAGATCGGCCCGCCAGCCTTCCGAGGCGTCCTACGGCACGATCCGCGGCGCTGCGCTCGATCATAGACGCGACTAGCGCTCTCCGAGTACCCAGCCAGCGCTCACATCGATCCGCAGCCCATCGTAAGCCGGCCGAACATTCTCAGGTGTGATCTGGTCCGTCTCGGTGTAATCGAGATCGATATGGAGGTTCGTCAGCACGGCTTCGCGCGGACGCCGCAGTGCAACAAGCTCCAGCGACTCGGACAAGCTTAGATGGCTCGGATGTGGCGCTGGGCGCAGCGCATCGAGGATCCATATGTCGAGGCCGCTGACCGCATCAGTCGACTCTTCCGGGATGCCGCTTAGATCGCACGAGTAAGCAAAGCTGCCGACGCGAAAACCCAGCGATGAAATTTCGCCGTGTTCCTGGCGGAACGGCAGCACCGTTATGTCGCCACCCGGCCCGCCAATCGTTAACGGCGCGCCGGCCTGGATCGTGTGCTGGTTGAGGATCGGCGGATAGCCGCTGTCAGGTGGCGCGGTGAAGCAATAGGCGAACGACGACACGATGCGCTGGCCAGCCTCGGGCGTGAAATAGACGTCGACGCGGCGGCGATTGTTCAGCGCGAGCACACGGAGGTCGTCGATGCCGTGCGTGTGGTCGGCATGCTCGTGCGTGTAAAGGACCGCATCGACGCGATCGACATTGGCATCCAGCAACTGCTCGCGCAGGTCACATCCGGTGTCGATCACGATGCGCGTGGGCTCGCTGTCGCCGGTGCGGCCCTCGATGAGCAGCGAACACCGGCGACGCCGGTTTCGCGGATTGGCCGGATCGCAAACGCCCCAGTTGCCGCCGATGCGCGGCACGCCACCAGATGAGCCGCAGCCGAGAACCGTAGCGATGATGTTTGTGGCCTCAGCCATCGGCCAGTCCGGTCTTGGAGAACAGCCGCGCGAAGTTGGCTGTCGTTTGCGCCGCGAGGGCATCGAGCGAAACACCACGCAACTCAGCGAGCCTCTCGGCTGTGTATCTGGTGTAACCGGGCTCGTTGGTTTGGCCGCGATGCGGGATCGGTGCGAGGTACGGCGCGTCGGTTTCTACGAGGATCCGATCAGCCGGAGCCATGATCGCGACGTCGCGGATAACCTCGGCATTCTTGAACGTCAGGATGCCGGAGAACGACACGTACCCGCCGAGCGCGAGACCGCGTCTGGCGAGTTCCATGCCAGCCGAGAAGCAATGCAGGACGAATGGGAAGGCCCCCTTCCCCGCCGTCTCTTCCTCGAGCATGCGCGCGGTATCTTCGTCAGCCGAGCGCGAGTGGATCACCAGCGGGAGGCCTGTTCGTCGTGCCGCGTCGATGTGCCGGCGGAAGCCTTCCGCCTGCGCCGCGTAGTCGCCCTCGTAATGATAGTCGAGCCCGGCTTCGCCGATAGCGACACAGCGCGGGTGCTCTGAGAGGCGCACCAGGTCATCGGCGCTGACGTCGAGCTCTTCATGAGCGTGATGAGGATGCGTGCCTACCGAACACCAGACCTCGTCGTGTGCTTCGGCGATCGTCTTGATTTCATCGAAGCGCTTCACGCGCGTCGAGATGGTGACCATGCCGGTGACACCCATTTCCCGCGCGCG
>JBEBHC010000290.1:0-2464 GCA_040081185.1 Devosia sp.
GAAAATCACGCCCACGCCCACGCCGGCGCCGCCCATGCCGATACAGGCAATGCCCGCACCGATCAGTTTGCCCATCAACTTGGCTGCTTCGGGATCCATGCTTAGTCTCCTTGGTGTCTGGAATATCGTTGGTTGGTAGGCCCGGCTTAATGGCCGGGATGGATTGCGTCGTGCAGGTACACGCAGGTCAGCACGGCGAACACGAAAGCCTGCAGCGCAGCGACGAGGAACTCGAGGCCGGTCAGCGCCACCGCCATGCCGAACGGCAGGATCGCGGCAATGCCCCACAGGCCCGCGCCCAGCAGCGCGACGACCATGCCGCCGAACACCTTGAGCACGATGTGGCCCGCAAGGATGTTGCCGAACAGTCGGAGCGAGTGGCTGAGCGGGCGCGACAGGAACGAGATTACCTCGATCAGCACGACCAGCGGCAGGATGTAGATTGGAATGCCCGAGGGCACGAACAGCTTCAGGAACTTGGCGCCGTTCTTGTAGAAGCCGTAGCCGACCACGATGAAGAACACGAGCAGCGCCATCATCACGGTGACGATGAGGTGGCTCGTCACCGTGAAGAAGTACGGGAACATGCCGAACAGGTTGGCGACGAGGATGAACATGAACAGCGAGAACACGAGCGGGAAGAACTTCATCGCCTCGTGCCCGGCGGTGTTGCGCACCATGCCGTGGATGAACTCGTAGAGCATTTCGCTCATCAGCTGCGCCCGGCCCGGAATGATGGCCCGCGCATTCGTCGACATGATCAGGAACAGCCCGGTCAGGCCGACTGTCAGCACCATGAACAGAGCTGAATTGGTAAAGCCCAGATGGATGCCACTGCCCGGCGTGCCATCGCCGCCAAATGTCCCGAGGCTGAAGAACTCGTGGATCTGGAACTGGTGGATCGGTTCAATCGGATTGGTTGAAGCCACGTCTGGTCCTTCGTTCCGTCAATCGTCTTCATCGTCGCGCAACGCCGGGGTATCCGGCGGCACCGCGGTGTCGGCGTTCATGTCTGCGGTCGCCCTTATCACGTTGAGGACTCCCGCGGCAAAGCCGAGCAGCATCAACACGAGAAGTCCCCACGGCCGCGTGGGCAGGAAATAGTCCACGAGGAGACCGAGCCCCGCACCGACGAAGATCGCCGCCACGAACTCGGATGCGAGACGGAACCCCCGGCTCATCCCCGACATCTCTCTTTGCCGCATTTGCTCCGCCGCGGCCGCTGCCGGGCGATGCGATTTGGCGCGGGCAATGCGCTCACCCAGATCCTCGGTCACATTCTGTGGCCGCGCACCTGGTTCGGAGCTCTTCGTGTCACGCGGATCGACCATCCCGCATTCCCCGCTCTGCCCCGGCACAAAAGGAGATTCATGCCCTCGAAGTCGGGCGCAACATAGTTGTGGCCCCGCGGGGTGTCAAGCAAGCGGAAACCATCGCAAGCCTCTGTTTTTCCAGCACTTTCAGAACAACCACAGAGGCGCGACAATGAGTCAGTGCGCGTTCCGTGGACGGCGATGGATTCTCTGGTGACGCCAACGCGGCGGTGCGGACTAAACCGCCACCGCCGTCTCGCGCACTTCCATAGCGCCGGTGAGGTCCACCGACACCAACTGGCTGACCCCACGCTCCTGCATCGTCACACCGAACAGGCGGTCCACGCGGCTCATGGTGATCGGGTTGTGGGTGATCACCACGAACCGGGTTTCCGTACGGTTGCTCATTGTATCGAGCAGCGTGCAGAAGCGCTCCACATTGGCATCGTCGAGCGGCGCGTCGACCTCGTCCAGCACGCAGATCGGCGCGGGATTGGTGAGGAACACCGCGAAAATCAGCGACATCGCCGTCAGCGCCTGCTCGCCACCCGAAAGCAGAGTCATGGTCGAGGGCTTCTTGCCCGGCGGCCGCGCGATGATTTCGAGTCCGGCTTCCAGCGGATCGTCGCTTTCGACGAACTGCAGTTCCGCCGTGCCGCCGCCGAACAGGGTCGTGAACAGCTCCTTGAAGTGCCCGTTCACCTTGTCGAATGCCTCGGACAGCCGCACGCGGCCTTCCTTGTTGAGGCTCTGGATGCCAGAACGCAGCTTGGCGATGGCGCCGACCAGGTCGTCGCGGTCTTTCACCATCACGTCGAGCTTGGTCTGGACCTCGACGCTTTCCTGCTCCGCGGCGAGATTGACGCCACCGAGACGCTCGCGCTCGGCCTTCAGCCGGTCGACCTTGTGCGCCATCGCATCTTCGTCGGGCAGGGCGTCCTGCGGCTTGATCCCGGCAGCCTGCAGCGTCTCGGACGCATCGATGTCGAGCGTCTCCTGCACCTGCCGCTCGATCTGGTGGCGCTGGGCGATGAGGCCCTTCATGCGCTCTTCGACGCGGCCGAGGTTCTCGCGGAACCCGCTCAGTGCTTCCGCCGCCAGCCGCTGCGCCTTGTCGGCCTCGCGATAGCGCGCCTGCGCCACGTTGAGTT